>JAJEEZ010000169.1:0-14924 GCA_022820705.1 Candidatus Latescibacterota bacterium
GCCGACACAACCCACCGCGATATGCTCGCCTCGCAGACGCCCGCGGAAATAACCGCCGTCCTCAAGCGCCTGCCGCAATCGCGCCGCTAAAGCGCCTCGATCTGGCTCGCAAAATAATCGCAATGTGGCATGAGTATGCACTCGTCGCACAGGGGCTTGCGCGCCTTGCACACGTAGCGACCATGCAAAACCACGCGCTGGCCAAAAGCCGTCCATTCCTCAACCGGCAGTAGCTGCCCCAAGGCCATTTCGACCTTGACCGGATCCGTTTCTGCGGTCAGCCCCAAGCGCCGACTCACCCGACCCACATGCGTATCGACCACTATGCCAGGCACGTCATATATGTTACCGAGGATGACATTGGCGCTCTTGCGTCCAATGCCGGGCAAGCGAGTCAAGGCGTCCATTTGCCCGGGGACTTGGCCATTGTGCTCGGCGATGAGCATCGCCATAGCCGCGCGGATATTTTTGGCCTTTTGCCGGTAGAAACCAGTCGAGCGGATATCTTCCTCTAATTCCTCAGCCGCCACTGCCACGTAGTCGGCTGCACACTGGTATTTTTTGAATAGCACTGCGGTGACTTCGTTGACCTTGACATCCGTGCTCTGCGCCGCGAGCATGGTGGCCACCATTAGCTCCAAGGCATTGCTGTAGTTGAGTTCTACTCTCGGTTCGGGAATGGTTTTCTTTAGTTCCCTACAGACGATCAGTGCCCGCTCGACGGCTCGACTGAGCTCGCCGAAGTCTTCGCGCTCCCCCACTTCGACCTCGTTCTTCAGCGCCGGGACGGCTCGGATAACTCGACGCCGGTACTGGCACCGCGCACGCGCCGGCCCCACAGGTGGACGCGGCCCTTCCAGCGAAAAATCCCCAAGCAGCCCATAGTGCCGACCAAAACTACGTGCAGGGGTTGCAACAAGGCCCAAAGGGGAAAATAGCGGCGCAACTCACGCCGGCCCGATAGCGATATTCCTCCCTTAAATACACTCCACTCGCCCCCCACTTTCGCCCCCACCGCACCCAAGGCCCACAGGGGATCCGGCAAGCCAGCTAAGCACAGCAAGGGGGCCACAAGCACCGCCCAGCTCAAAGCGTATGTGAGCAGCATATAGCCGAAAAAGAGCGGATCCAGGCGAGCGAGGACCGGAGCATTGGAGGCCCAGCGGCTGCGCTGGCCGAACAATCCACCCCAAGACGCGGCCACCGGATGCCGCACAAAGGTCGCTGGCTGATCGGCAAAGACAATGGACCATCGGCCCGAGCGGCGCATGGCCTGCATGAGCAGCACATCGTCTCCAGAAGCCCGGTGCATGATCTTTTCATAGCCGCCAACAGCGAAAAATGCCTCCCGCAAAAAGGCCAAATTCTGCCCGGAAGCCGCCATGGGATGCCCCCAACCGGTGCTGCCCCAGATGCAAGCCATCAGACAGGTGAAATCAACGGCTTCGTATCCCTGACGCCACCCCTTGATCTCGGATGGCGAACCAATCTGCGAGAAGCCAATGACCATGCCCACCCCGTCGGCAAAGTGCGATACCATGCCGCGAATCCATCCCGGAGCGACCTGACAATCGGCATCCGTAGTGAGGATCACCTCTCCCCGCGCTTCGGCGATCCCTAAGCTGAGCGCGGCCTTCTTAGAACCCGACCCTTCGGTCCGCAGCAAGCGCACGGACGCCGTCTCTCCGCTGAACTCGCGCACGATGTGGCCAGTACCATCGGTGGAGCCGTCGTCAACGACGATGATTTCGTAGCGCTCTTGGGGGTAATCCTGTGCCAGCAGGGCGCGCAGACAGGATGCGATGTGCGCGGCTTCGTCGCGGGCGGCGACGACGACCGAGACTAACTGGACGCGCTCGGCATTGGTATTGCCGGGACGGCGGCGCATTCCGGTGACGAACCAACAAGCCCCGAGCAAATAGGCCAGCGCACAGAACGCCAAGAGGTATTCGGGCGCGGATAGCGCGGGCATTAGCCCTTGATTTCCTTGATCAGCGAGAACATGCCGCGATAGCCTTCGGAACAGTTGCGGCACATATCGAAGCTAGTGCGGTCGGCGAGAACCTGACGGCGAAAGTCCATATAGGCCCGGCTGCGCCAGATCTCGTCAAAAGAACGGCCATTGAAGGCCTGCCCCATGCCAAAGTCGACGTCCTTGTCGAAACAGCAGGGCGCGACCGCTCCGTTCCAATTGACCATCGAGCTGTACCACAGCACCTTGCAACCCCGCGTGGGCTGCCCCTTGACCACCAACTCGTCCTCCGCGTGCTCGTAG
Organism: Candidatus Latescibacterota bacterium; assembly: GCA_022820705.1. Lineage (GTDB taxonomy): Bacteria > Latescibacterota > UBA2968 > UBA8231 > UBA8231. Next base: position 2,276 of record JAJEEZ010000169.1, read on the forward strand.
CGGCTGTACTGTTCGTCCTCGGGCAAGAACTCCTCGGCGTCTGCATCCGTGTAAACCTGGGCGGTCTTGACCAAGAATTTGTCAACGCGCAGGTCCTTGGCCAGCGCTTCGGCCGTGGCCAAATCTCGCTCGTTGTGCTTCATAACGATGAATTGCAAGTTGATCAGCGGCGTCTGCGACCCCAGTGCCTCTTTGGCTGCGACCAGCAGGCGGACCCCGGAAAAGACGCGCTCAATCTGACCACCGACTCGATATTTTTCGTACGTGGCTTGGTCAACCCCGTCCAGCGAGACGATCATCTCATCCAGCCCAGACTCGACAATGTCCTGCGCCTGCTCTGGGTTGCGAACAAAGTGGCCATTGGTGCTGGTGAAGGTGAAGATGCCGCGGTCGCTGGCGTAGCGCACCATCTGGTTGAAGCACTTGTTTATATACGGCTCGCCTTGGTTCCACAGCATCATCATAAAGACCTCACCGCCGAGTTGGTCAACCAGCTTTTTGAAATCCTCCAAGCCCATAGTGCCCCGGGGACGGCGCATCTCGCCGTTGCCCGAAGGACACAAGGGACACTTGAGGTTGCAAAAGTTGGTCGGCTCGACCATGAGCATAAAAGGACGTCCCCACACAATGGGTCGGCGGGTTATCCACGATAGTCCCATGGACGCCAAAACGGCGAGAAAATTGCCCAGCCGCTTCCAGGAAAATGCGCGAGCGTAGCGCCGAACGTAGCGCGGCAGTGCTTTAGGCGTGATTAGGTAAGCCAAATCAACTCCTTTATCAGGTTTTCCAGCGAAACCATCCCCAACGACCGACAACCGTAAAAATTAGCACGTAGGGAATATACAAAACTTCCACTATGGGCAAATAGCGCAGGAGCGAGCACTCCTCGGGCACGGCCATCCGCTTTAGCAGCAGAAAGTCAACGGCCCAGCGCGTAAACCACACACCCGCGACCCAGCCATCCCAGTTTTGAGTCCATAGCATCTGCACCAGCCCCCAAGCGAGAAAGCCGTGGAACAAATAGACGCCTACGGCCAAATAAAATGCTTGGCCCTTGTAGTGGCCTCCTTTGGACGCGTGCCGCAGCTTCTGCTGGATCGCATCCGCGAGCTTAGCTGGCGGCGGCTGCGAAAGGACGACAGTCTGGCGGTTAAACGCCATAGCCCACTTGCTCTGGGCACCCAACAAACGCATGAAGTACACATCGTCTCCCCCGATCAGATGCCCGATTTGCGCGAAGCCGTCCAGTTCGTCGTACACTTGGCGACGGTAGCCCAAATTGCGGCCCGTACACGACAGCGGGTGCCCCATGCCAAAGCTGCCCGCTCCCAGCGCCCCAACTCCGATATTGTCCACGGCCAAAACCTTGGCCAGCACGCCGGAGACCGGATCGGGCCGCGCATATCCGGCGACTAAGCCGACCCCCGGCGCAAAATGCGCCACCGTCGAACGGACCCAATCTGCGGGTGGGCGGCAATCCGCATCGGTAAAGAGCAAAATCTCCCCACTGCTCGCTGCAATCCCTTCGGCTAGCGCGCTTTTCTTCGGACACCTAAACCGTCGATTTGGCGTGGCCTGCACGCCCTTGAGGGCCGACCAAGTCTCCGCCTTTGCGGCAATGATGTCCCAAGTTCGGTCGTGCGAGCGGTCATCTACGACGATCACTTCAAACGCGCCTTGATAGTCCTGGCGGGCGAGCGCGTCCAAACAGTGCGGCAAGGTCGCCTCCTCGTCGCGCGCGGCGACGATGGCGCTGACCGCAGGCTGATCGCTGGCTAGAGCCGGGCCGGGCCGCCGCCCGCTCAAGCCGCGCCACAGCCAGAGGATGCTGCCCACGTAGATCACGCCGCTTAAGAGCAAACCCGTCTTTTGCAGATCTATAAGCTCCATAAGGCGACCTTAGAAGTAGTGTAAGCGCAAGTCAAAGCGCAGGTGTTGCTGGCGGCCATCTCCGTAGCCAGAGCGCAGCTCCAGCGGCACGGCTGGCCCCCAAGCTGGAGGCAACGGCACCCCTTGGCCCCACTCCTGTGCGTATTCAGCCTCTAGCTGGAGATCGGGCAAAATCCGCCAGTGCAGACCAGCGGCCAGCGCGGTCCGCTGCCCTAGATGTCCGTCGAGGAATTGCTTGGTCTCGCGCTCGTCCCCCGGCCGCCAACCATAGTGCATATCGCCGCCGACATTGCGAATGGTGCCGTCTGTCTCTAACTCGTTCTCGCCGTGGCGGCTACGCGTGACATGTACTGCAAACTCTAGATCTCGGGTTGCCCGCTTGGTCAGGCTCAATTGCCATTGGTCGCTATTGGGCGCGAGGCTGTGTCCCAGCGGCGAGTCGAAGTGGCGGAAGGTGTTAATGGGAAACCGATGCGAGTAAAGCCAAGGTTCAATGCGCACGTATTCGGCCCGCAACTCGGAATCGGCCAACCCTAACGGATCGACCCATAGCATTCCGGCCTGCAGGGAAAACTTGTTGGCAAAATCGTCGGAAAAGATGCGGGCCTTCTTCAGGTCATCAACGACGTACGCCAGATAATAGCGCCGTCCGTGCCCCGGATGGATGTCCAAGTCCACGCCCATCAAGAGATTGTCCTTGTCTCCTAGGTGGCTTTGGGCAGCCCAGTAGAACATCAGTGGGTTGACGTAGCTAGGCTCTAGCCCCCGATCGCCGTACACTACTACCTCCTGAAAACCCAAGTCGAGCCAAGGGGCCAGCGCGACCTCCAAGCGGTGGGCCGCCAAGTACTTTTGGCGCTCCAACAGACGCACGTTAGTCGCACCGTTGACTGCATACGTGGCCGCTGAATCGGCCGTTCCCACGCAAAGAGGCGAGTCGGATCGGTTGGGACACGGGCGGAGTTCGGCGGAGATACTGACCAGCTTAAAGGCCCCAAGCTGCGACTGCAAGCGAATCATGTTAAACGACGGCGCGTTGTTGCCCAGCCCCAAATTTTGTTCCGGGGCCGGCCCCCACAGGGCCTCGTCTTTGCCCAATTGCACGTCCACCGGCCCTACTGCGAACTTGACGTACGCCGTGCCCTCGTGAAAATCGGCCGCCTCACCCTTTAGCTGCGGCAGGTCAATCCGCCGCTCGTATAGATCGTGGCGATAGGCGTAATGGCGCGATCCTTGCTCCCGCACCTGTTCAAAAGCCATGCGGAAGCCTACTCTACGGCCTAGGTGCCCACGGACGATGCCGCCGCCGCGATGGCGGTACACTACTTCGGCTTCCGACCGCCCCCGACCGCTAAAGCGATCAGTTTGCTGGCGGGCGAGAAAGTCGGCGAAAACAGCCCCTCCACGGGCGTGGTATTGAAACATGGCTCGCTCTTGGACAAACTCGCCGCGCAACAAGTCCAGTTCACCCAGTTCGATCGGCGACAGCTCGGGGCGATGCTTTTTATTAACTACATTAAGTAAGTCTATTATCTTGTTGTGGCTGTATGGTTTAATTCCGTCTGATATATCGTTAGCTCGCCCTTGGGCTTCGAGCCGCTCGACAAAGCGATAAACCCAGTGATCCAAAGGTACGTAAACCGACGAGTCCGCTCCGGCGGCGACGGTGCCCAACAGGATAAACAAGCCCAATAAAACCTGTGTTGACAGCATTCCCAAGGGCTTGTTGATTAATCGTTTACGAATTTTTTCACTCATCGCTTGAAAGCCGGAAATTCCATGCCTATTATCGCCGATGTCCACGCCCGCGAAATCCTCGACTCACGCGGCAATCCCACCGTCGAAGTCGATGTGCGCCTTGCAGACGGGCATCTCGGGCGGGCAGCAGTGCCTTCGGGTGCTTCCACCGGCGAACACGAAGCCGTAGAGTTGCGCGACGACGATCCAGCCCGCTATCTCGGCAAGGGCACCCGCAAAGCCGTGGACAATGTCCGCCGAGAAATCGCGCCACTGCTCAAGGGGCTAGATGCGACCGAGCAAAATCAAATCGACCAAGCGATGATCGACCTCGACGGCACCCCCAACAAGGCCCGCTTGGGGGCCAACGCCATACTCGGCGCATCGCTGGCCTGTGCCAAAGCGGCAGCCCAATTTTGTGGCCTTCCCCTCTATCGCTATCTCGGTGGCCCCGCAGCCCACACGCTGCCGGTGCCCATGATGAATATCCTCAACGGCGGCGCTCACTCCGACAATAACGTCGATCTGCAAGAATTCATGGTCATGCCCGTCGGAGCGCGCTCTTTTGGCCAAGCCCTGCGGATGGGAGCCGAAATATTTCACCACCTAAAAGCCGTGTTAAAAGAGCAAAAGCGCCACACGGCCGTCGGCGACGAGGGCGGTTTTGCCCCTGACCTCGACTCCAACGACGAGGCCCTCGACATCATTATCGAAGCCATCCAACGCAGCGGTTATCAGCCGGGCGAAGACGTGCTGCTAGCCCTCGACGCGGCCGCCAGCGAGCTGTTTGCCGATGGCAAATACACCTTGCACTGGTCTTCGGGCCAAGAGCGCAGCGCCGCAGACATGGTTGCTTTCTACGCCGAACTGGCCGATCGCTATCCCATCGTCTCCATCGAAGACGGTATCGACGAAAACGATTGGGATGGCTGGGCGCAGCTAACCGCGGCCTTGGGCGACAACGTGCAGCTAGTGGGCGACGATCTTTTCGCGACCAACACCGAGCGACTCAATCGCGGCATCCAAAAGGGCATCGCCAACTCCATACTCGTCAAGGTCAACCAGATCGGCACCCTGAGCGAGACTCTCGCTGCCATTGAACTAGCCAAGCGAGCGGGCTACACAGCCGTCATTTCGCACCGTTCGGGCGAAACTGAAGACACGACCATCGCCGACATTGCCGTGGCGACCAATGCGGGCCAGATCAAGACCGGATCGGCCTCGCGCACTGACCGCGTGGCCAAGTACAACCAACTGTTGCGCATTGAGGAAAACCTCGGCCAACAAGCGTTCTATCCGCAACGGGCCGCTTTTTACAACCTACGCCGCGGATAGTCTGCCCGTTGTCCACACCGCAACAATGTGCATCAGCCGCTGCCCCAAGAGCGCCGCTGCCAAAAGAGCCGCTCCTTGTTCAGCGGGCAGAACGGTCGCCAAGCTCAGGGCTATGACCAGTCCCAAGTCATCTAGCTCCAAAAGCTGCCTCGGCTCTACGCCGGTGCGCTGATGCACAGAGCGGCCGAGGAGCTTTCCCATTCCATGCCACACCCCTAACCGCACTCCCGGCACCACAGCAATCAAGGCCAAAAGAATCCAAGCACTGAACGCGAGTTCAAAGCCGCCCTCGACGAATGCCGCCCCAAGCGCCCACCCCGCGACCCCAGGCAACACCGTCTGCACCATGTCTTGGCCCTGCTCCAAGGCGCGCAAGATATCTAAGCGGCGCATCGTCGCATTGACCAACCAAATTCCAGCAACAGCCCCCACCCACAGAGGTTCCAAGCCCAGCGCACCAGCTATGCCGCTGCCCAACAGAAGCCCCACGGCTATCATATAATACAGGTATCCACTGCTGACGCTGCGGGTCGCTAAGTCCATAATCAAGCCAACCAAAGCGCCCAATACTAGACACGACCCCCATTCTGCCCACGTCCCTTCAACGACCACGACCGAAGGGAAACCCAACGGCAAGTATATTTCAAATCCCCCTGGACGTAGCTGCATAACCCCCAGGCCAGCCAAGAGTAGGCCGACCAGCGCGCTAATCGAAGGCAACAAACCGGTGCTTTTCTTTTTTTTGCCCCCCTTGCCGCTCTGGCGCACCCAGCAAGCGGCCCCCAAGCCACAAACGCCCCATAATGCAGCCCCCTCCACTCCCCCTTGCGAAAAGCCATAGCTCAGCGCCCACACACCCAAACCCAACAAGACCAGATAACCGATTTCCAGCAACAGCAGGGGTCGGCTAACATGCCTGAGCAGGCGCAACTCAATGCTACATCCGACCACTAACCCGAAAATCCCCACTAAAAACGCCGCAGCCAGATCGGCCGCCGCGCTGAGACTGGGCCGCATATCCAACGGCGCGAGCAAGCCAAAAATTAGCCCGGCCAACGCGTACTGGACGCGGGAGGCTAAAAGCTCAGCCAAAAGAGGCGAGGGAGAAGCCCGCGACCTACAGAGGCGAACCGCTGCGTAAATCAACCCCACGGCGGCCAGCCCCAAGCCAAAACTCAGGAGTACTTCGGCGCTAGCCATCGCCTGCTTCGCCCGTGTATAAATCGGGATTGCCCAACTGGGCGAAGCCCTCGTCAAACCCACGACAAAACTGTTCCACAGCCGACTCGCCCAGCTTGACGACCTGCTCGTAGGTTTGGTCTGAAGGCAACAGCGGACGGGCTAAGGCCGCGCCATCCTTAAAGCGCACCCAGTGCTGGAGCCAATCTCCGAGGATCTTGCTCCCCAGATGGGCAAACATAAATGTACACAGGCGATTGGGACGACGTCCGGCCACGCGGATGTGGCCTCCCCACCAGAGAATTTTGGGAATTCGTTGCAGCCACCGGGCGGTGGCCTCCTCCCCTTGTTCCAGCAGGCTCTCATCGGCATCTCGACCATAGAAAGCCTTCCCCACTTCCCCTAGCAAGCTGCGGCCATCAGCGCGGCGGGGAAAGTGCAAGCGCGCACTCCACAACCCGTCCATTCCCGCGCTAGCCAGCAAGCGGCAATCAATCCCCCATTCCAAGCGCATGTGCCACAAATCAGGTATGGCTGGCCGGGTTCCCTCGCGGAGCAAGGTGGCCACGCGGGCCTCGACCCAAGGATGTACGGCCATGTCTGCATAGACGTGCAATCCCCAACCCGCAGCAAACGCCCGCTCGTTAGCGCTGGCGGCCCCCTCGATAAGGGCGCGCAAAAAATCGCCGCAGCGCTCCAGATGTGCGCGGTGCGACAAGGCCGCTGGGCCGCCGGGGAAAAAACCGATATCCGGGCCTACAGAACCGGCAGCAAAGGCCGCCTGCATCTTTCCTTCGTCCGCGCAATCGCCGAAAACTAGGGGAAAGACTCGCTCGGCCAGCCACAAGTGGAAGAAGCTGCCTGCCAAACTCTAGAACGGCAAGTCGTCGTCGTCGCCACCCGGCGGCGGGGGCGCGGCGGGCTGGGAGGCCGGGCCGACGTTTTGCCCGCTAGCTGGCCGGTCGGAGTAACCAGCATCTCTACCGCCACTGTCACCGCCCTCGCCGCGAGAATCGAGCATCTGCATGTCGTTGACCACAATCTCAGTCGTATAGCGCTTCTGGCCGCTCTGGTCGTCCCAAGAACGAGTCTGTAACTTGCCCTCGACATAGATCCTAGCACCCTTTTTGAGGTACTGTCCGGCGATCTCGGCCAACTTGCGCCAGAGCACGAGCCGATGCCATTCTGTCCGCTCCTGGCGCTCGCCCGTATTGCGGTCGTTCCAGCTTTCAGAAGTGGCCAGATTGACATTGGCTACGGGCGCTCCATCGGGCGTGTAGCGCACTTCGGGATCGCTGCCCAAATTGCCGATCAAAATTACTTTGTTTACTCCGCGAGCCATATATTCGCTCCTTTCTTCGAGCGCGTCGCAAGCGCACCCATTAATGTTCGCAATTTCGCTTATCTTAGGCGCAAGACTTAGCTCAGTCAAGGCCAGCCTAGCCCTCCGTTGGACTTGACTTTCTCCGGCGGCTTTCCTATTCTTCCATATCCTTAACTATTAAAGTGTTTACGGCAGGCCGGCTTCCCCCTTTGTCTGGCGCGTAAGCACTGGTAATTAGGGGCCGAGTGCCCCAATCTGTCGCATCTTTACCGCTAAGCGGTAGCTTTCTTCCCCCTCCCAATACGTCCTCGTCTTGATCTTATTGCGCTGCATTTTACGGCTGCGCTTAGAAAGAAGGGACGCCAACCATGGCTGGAGCCCCCGTCGTCGTTCTCGATGTTGGTGCCTCAAAAGTTCTATGCCTAGTCGGCGAGGTGCAAAACAATTCTCAAGTCAAAATTTTGGGCTTGGGGCAAAGCCCTTGCACGGGTCTGCGCCGCAGCGCCGTCATCGACATGCCCCAAGTAGCAGAGTCCATCCACGCGGCCCTCACTGAAGCTGAACGCTCGACTGGCCTCAAAATCGCCGGAGCCTATCTCGGCATGGCCGGCGAAGGCATCAACACCCAGACGAATTACAGCACGGTGGGCATCTCCGGCGCTTCCAACCCCATCTCCGAAGAGGATCGGGATCGCGCTCTACTTGCCGTCGCGCAGGAACAAGTCGCCGAGGACCAGATGGTGATGCACCGTTTCGTCCAGAGCTATGCTGTCGATGGCGAGCCAGTACAAAACCCGCTCTGGTTGCACGGCAATCGCCTATCAATCGAGGTGTTGACCGTTTCCGTGGCCGAGCATCTATGCACGGCCTTCCGCCACGCGGCTTCCAAAGCCGGCGTTGAAATCGTCGGCGTCGTCCTCGAAAGCGTGGGCGTGGCCCATGCTACCTTGTCCCAAGACGAGCGCGACATGGGTGTGGCCTTGCTCGATCTCGGCGCTGGCACCTGCAATCTCGCCGTGTTCCTAGGTCCGATGCGACACCTAGAGGAAATTCCGCTGGGGGGCGACGATATAACGCGCGATCTCTCGGTCGTCTTAAGCATCCCCATCCGCGAAGCCGAGAAGCTCAAATGCCGCTTTGGCAGCGTTAGCTGTCCCGGGGAAGACGGCGACGCGACTGTCACGTACCACACGACCGCCGGCCGCACCTGTACCTTAACTAAGCAGCAGGTCAGCGCGGTCATTGAAGCGCGACAGCGCGAGATTTTTGAATACGTGCGCCAAGCCCTCATCAACAGTTCCTACAACGACCGCTTAGCCGCTGGCATCGTCCTCACCGGCGGCGGGGCCTTGCTAGACCAGGTCGCGCCACTCGCCGAGGAGGTGCTCGGCCACCAAATCCGCATTGGCGTCCCCCAAAACGCAATCGCCCCCACTGATGTTAGCGACCCCAGCTATGCTACCGCGATCGGCCTGTTGCGCTTTGTCGCCAACGAACACAGCGCCCCCATCGAGTCGCACGACGCCGACCGGCCCCGCAACGGCTTTGCCCATGCACTGGGCAAACTGTTCAATTTCTTTTAGTAGGCGGCGCGAACCGCAGCGGTTCTTGACACCGTAACTAGCTCCACCTAGTTTCTACTGCACAACATAGCCGCCATAGCTCAGCTGGTAGAGCAACTCACTCGTAATGAGTAGGTCCCCGGTTCGAGTCCGGGTGGCGGCTCCACGACACAACGCGAGCTTGCGCACTAGTCGCCAGCTCGCGTTTACATTGGTCCCCTTCCTGCTAGCCTGTGTCTGTTACAGATCTCCCCACGCTAAACGCCTGCCTCAACATCTTGTGCGTGTTCCTGCTCGTACGTGGCTTCTTGCAGATCCGCCGAGGTGCGCGCCAAGCCCACCAAAAGTCCATGCTGGCCGCCCTCGTCTGCTCCGTGCTCTTTCTCTGTTCGTATCTGGTTTATCACGTTCAAGTAGGATCGGTACCCTATCCCCACCATGACTGGACTCGCCCCCTATACTTCGCCGTGCTCATCCCCCACATCATCCTCGCGGCAATAATGGCCCCTTTTGTGGCCCTCGTCGTCTGGCGCGCTTACAATCAAGATTTTGCCCGCCACCGCCGGTTGGCCCGCTGGGTCTGGCCGGTGTGGATATTTGTCTCGGTTAGTGGCGTGGTGGTCTATCTAATGCTCTACCAGCTCTAAAATCAGGAACTGCGGCTGCGGGCCACCATCCAAGCGGCCCCAGCGGTCGTCAGCACCGTCCAGCCGCCGGTGATCAGCAGGGCATGCATAAACGCCGCGTCGGCTATCAGTTGAGCTGGCACCAAGTAGAACGCCTTCCGCAAAACTACCAGTGCATAAGTCACGGGATTGCACTGCATCACCCACTCGAGCCAAGGCGCAGCTCCTTCAATGGGAAAGAGTGCGCCAGAAAGAAACCACAAGGGGATGAGAACGACGCTCATCACCGAATGGTAGCCTGCCACTGAATCCAGCTTCCATGCGACCATGAAGCCCAAACCCGTAAAGCCCATGCCGATCAGCGTGCAGAGTACCAAGAGAGCCAAGACCATCTCCACTGCCAAGCCAATGCCAGCCACCGGTGCCAGTAGCAAAAACACAAGCACCTGCAACAGGGCGATGAGCGTACCGCCGACCAGCTTGCCCAGCGCTATACTCAGACGCGGCACCGGGGCTACTAGCACGCCTTGCAAAAAGCCGACGCTGCGGTCTTCGATGAGAGTGATAGTAGAAAAAATCGCCGCAAATAACAGAAGCATCAGCACGACGCCCGGATAGAAGAATTCTCCGTAGCTCAACCCGCTGCCCCCGCCGATAAAGCTATCGGCAAAACCCGAGCCCATGAAAAGCCATAGCATCAGCGGCTGCACTAAGCTCCCCAAAAGCCGCGAAGGCTGGCGCAAAAAGCGCAGCACTTCGCGCTGGGCCAGAATCCAGACGCCGTTCAAGCGGTGTTTCCTTCCTCGAGGTGTTGGCCAGTGTAGCGCACGAACACATCGTCGAGCGAGGGAGGAGCCAAAGACAGCGAGCGGATCTGGGAGCCGAAGCGCTGGAATACCTCGTCGAGGCTGATGTCGCTGTTGAGCGGGACGCGCAAATCCTGATCGACGACTAGCCCTTCTAGATCCATGTCGCTGCGCAGTGCTGCTTGCAGCGCGATTGCATCGTCGCAGCGCAGCGTGAGGATCTCTCGCCCCAATTGGCGCTGCAAGACCCTTGGGGGACCACAGACGAGTAGCTGCCCTTGGTGCAAAATGGCGACTCGGTCCGCGCACTCGGCCTCGTCTAAAAGGTGGGTCGAGACCACGACCGTGAGTTGTTCGTCCGCTTTGAGTTCCTCCACTTGGAGCCAGAAATCTTGACGCGCCACGGGATCCAACCCAGCCGTCGGCTCGTCGAGCACGAGAATAGCTGGCGTTGGCAGCAGCGCCTTGGCCAATTCGACGCGCCGCCTCATGCCTCCAGAGAGCTTCTCCACCCGTTCGTTACGCCGTTCCCACAAGCCGACAACCTCCAGCAACTGTTGACTGCGCTGGCGCACGGCGCGGCGGCCCATGCCGTAGAGCAAACCCGCCATCCGCAAGTTTTCGCCAACCGTCATTTTCCCGTCGAGCGCGGGATTCTGAAAGACGATCCCCAACTGACGGCGCACGGCCGACGGATCTTCCCCCAAGAGCACGCCGCCGACTCGCACCGCACCCGAGGTGGGCACCAGCGCAGTAGTCAGCACGCGCAGAAGGGTAGATTTACCACTCCCATTAGGCCCCAACAGAGCCATCGTCTCCCCAGCATGAATGTCGAGATTGATCTCATGGAGCGCGCGATGGCCCGCTTTCTTGCTCCTATCCGCATAGACGTGGGAAAGCTGCGAGATACTGATGAGTACTTGAGGGTCCAACGGAAATCTCCTGCGCCGAAAAGCCGGGCGCGGCGTTGAGGCGACAAGACAAAAAGTTGGGAAACTAACCGGATTCTCTGCTAGCGTCAAGAAAGCGAATCAGATTGACAGGGATTGCCTTTTCTTATACATTTTTCACCTCAGCCTTGGTTGTAAAACAATCCCGATTCATACTTTTGCGCTAGCCTTAGTTCGCAGCCCATTTTCCGAATGGACGGGTGTGCAACTCGACATACCCGCATCACTTTTAGGTAAGGCCGACAGTATGCCAACTCAAGCCAAGTCTGCACGCTGGTACCGCGCACTCTTACTCGTCGCGGCTATCGCATTGGTGGGAGTGTCGTTGCCGCTTGGGGCGTTGTGGTATTTGAATCAACCGACTTACGAACACCCGGCGCGCACAATCCACATCCCCCAAGGTGCGAGCGCCCGCTGGATCGGCCAGTTGCTAGCGCGAGAAAATTTGATCCACAACGCCCACGTCTTTGCCTGGACCGTCCGGCTCAAGGGCCTCGGTCATCAGCTCAAGGCCGGCACCTATCAACTCGACGGCACCGGCACGACAGTCGCCATGGTCCAATCCCTGCTCAAGGCCCCCATCCAAACCCAGCCCGCGACGATCCCCGAGGGGCTGAATCGCCATCAGATCGCAGGCCATCTACAGGCCGCAGGCGTAGCGGATTCAGCTCGCTTTATCGCCGCCACCGAAGACCCGCAGCTCATCCGCCAACTCGGCGTGGCCGCTTCTAATCTCGAAGGCTACCTCTTCCCCGAGACGTACTTCTTCGACTTAGACATCGACGAACGCACCATCGCCTCCCTCATGGTCGCCCAGTTCAACCGCGTATTCGCCGACTCCCTGCACCAGCGACTCGATAAACTCGGCCTTTCGCTGCACGAGGCTGTGACGCTGGCCTCGATCGTCGAGCGCGAAGCAGTGGCCATAGAGGAGCAGCCCATCATCTCCGGCGTCTTCCAGCGCCGCCTCAAGCTCAACCGCCGCCTCGAATCCTGCGCGACCATCAACTACGCTCTCGGCACCAACAAGAAGCGGCTGACCTATGCCGACTTGGAGGTGGATTCGCCCTTCAATACGTATCGCTACCACGGCCTGCCCCCCGGCCCCATCAGCAACCCCGGCCGCAAGGCTCTCCTCGCGGTGCTCTATCCTGCGGAAACCGACTATCTCTACTTCGTCGCTCGCGGCGACGGCACCCATATCTTCAGCCGCACCAACAGGGAACACGAGCGCGCCAAG
>JAJEEZ010000305.1:0-16114 GCA_022820705.1 Candidatus Latescibacterota bacterium
TTGGCGATTAGTCCGGTGCCCAGTTTCTTGGTGAGGATGAGGCGGTCGCCGGGCTGGGCACCGGCGTTGGTGTAGATGCGGTCGGGGTGGACGAGACCGGTGACGGCGAGGCCGTACTTGAGTTCGGGGTCTTGGACGGTGTGGCCGCCGACGAGTGTGCAGCCGGCTTCGGCTGTTTTGGACTGACCGCCGAGGAGAATCTGGTTGAGGACCTCTGGATCGAGGTCGTCGGCGGGGAAACCCGCGATGTTGAGCGCGGTGAGCGGCTTGCCGCCCATGGCGTACACGTCGCTGAGCGAGTTGGCCGCGGCAATGGCTCCAAAGGTGTAGGGATCATCGACGATGGGGGTGAAGAAATCGACGGTCTGCACGAGGGCCTCGCGTTCGTTGAGGCGATAGACGCCGGCATCGTCGGCGAGGTTGAAGCCGACGAGCAGGTTGGGATCAGTGTTTGCTGGCAGACCTGCCAGGGCGCGCCGCAACTGGTCGGGGCGCAGCTTGGAAGCTCAGCCGCCGCAGGCGACCATTTGCGTCAGGCGCTTGGTCTTTTTATAGGTGAATATCTTTTGCCAACGATTCATAAGCGTTTGGGAAAGATAGCATTATATTCCATGACAAGCGAGGCGGCAGAGCGATCTGTTCGCTAGAAAGGTGATATCGAATGCGCATTGCAACAGCAGGTTTTTCTCACGAGTCGAATTCGTTCTATTCGCAGCCGACGCAGGTGGAGGATTTCGGGGTCTGCGAAGGCGCGGATGTGATTAGCCAGTACGCGGGAACCTTCCACGAGATCGCCGGCTATATCGCCGGGGCCGAAGAGTTTGGCTATGAACTCTATCCGCTGCTAGCGACATCGGCGACTCCGGGCGGTCCGGTGACCGCGGACACGTACGAGCACTTTGTCGGGCGCATCCTCAGCGGATTGGAGGCGGCTCCCAAGCTCGACGGGGTGCTGTTGGCGCTGCACGGGGCCATGGTCGCCGAGGGGTTTCCCCAAGCCGACGGCGAGACTGTGCGCCGGGTGCGCGCGCTGGTGGGCGACTTGCCCATTGTCGTGACCCACGACTACCACGCTAATGTGCCTCCAGAACTGGTGGACGCGGCCGATTCCTTGATCATCTACAAGACCAATCCCCACATTGACCAGCGGGAACGAGGCTTGCAGGCTGCGTCCATTCTGACGCGGCAGATTCGGGGCGAAGTTCAGCCCAAGATGGCGCTGGTCAAACCAGAGGTACTCTTCAACATTTACTTCCACAACACGAGTGTCGCGCCCATGCAGCCGCTGATGCAGGCGGCGATTGAGTTGGAATCCCAAGCGGGGATCCTCGGGTGCAGTATTGCCGGAGGTTATCAATACGCGGACGTGCCTTATATGGGGCCGGCGATTGTGGTGATTGCCAATGGCGACGAAGAAACGGCGCGGCGCGAGGCCGAGCGGTTGGGTGAGCAGATGTGGGCCAGCCGCGACCAGCTAAAGCCCTCGGTGCCCGATCCGGCCGAGGCCGTGCGGTTGGCGTTGGCGAGCGAGGAGACGCCCGTGTGCCTGCTCGACATGGGCGACAATATCGGCGGCGGTTCGTCCGGGGATTCGACGTTTGTGTTGGAGCAATTGCTCGCGCAGGGAGCCGACGGCTGGGTGGTGTCGGTCTGGGACGTCGAAAGCGCGCAGGCGTGCTTTGCCGCTGGCGTCGGCGGGCAGGTTCAGCTTCGCGTGGGCGGCAAGACCGACGACATGCACGGGCCGACCTTGGAAATCGCCGGGCGGGTGCGGACGCTGCACGATGGCTCGTACGAAGAGCGCGAGCGCCGGCACGGTGGGGGCCGCTATTTCAATCAGGGGCCGACCGCGGTTGTACAGGTCGAACAGGCCGGGAGCAAAGGGCTGCTCTTGCTCAATAGCGAGCGCTCCTGTCCCAACAGCATTCACCAGATTACCTGCGCGGGGATCCAGCCCGAGCACCAGCGGATTTTGGTGGCCAAGGGTGCGGTAGCGCCTAGAGCGGCGTACGAGCCGGTGTGCAGTCGTCTAATCGAGGTGGCTTCGGGTGGAGCGACGGCGATTGATCGGCCCGCCGATGATTACCAGCTAGCGCGTAAATCGCTTTATGAGTGGCGTTGACAGGCGGGAGGGGGGCGGCTAGCTTAGGCCACCTTTAGGATTCGACTAGGATGACAAACCCATAGGAGGAGAATTGTCATGACGCTTCGCATCGGCCTAATCGGCGCGGGGGCCAATACCCGCCTACAGCACATTCCCGGTTTTCAGGGTATTGACGGAGTTGAAATAACCTCGGTCTGCAACCGCTCGCGCGAATCGGGTCAACGGATCGCCGATGAGTACGGGATCTCACAGGTCTTTGAGGACTGGCGGGCGCTGATTGCAAGCGACGATGTCGATGCGATCTGCATCGGCACGTGGCCCTATATGCACTGTCCGATGACGCTGGCTGGGCTTGAAGCGGGCAAGCACGTGCTGACCGAGGCGCGGATGTGCATGAATTTGGCTGAGGCGCGGCAGATGTACGCGGCCTCGCAGCAAACGGACAAGGTGACGATGATCGTGCCGGCACCTTTCTACTTGTCGGCCGAGCCGCTCTTGCTCGACAAGCTGCACAGCGGTTTTTTCGGCGACTTTTTGGAAATTCACTTCACTGGCCTCTCCG
Source organism: Candidatus Latescibacterota bacterium (assembly GCA_022820705.1). Classification (GTDB taxonomy): domain Bacteria; phylum Latescibacterota; class UBA2968; order UBA8231; family UBA8231. Next base: position 2,667 of record JAJEEZ010000305.1, read on the forward strand.
GCGGCTACGCCCCGGACGCGCCGCTGCACTGGCGGCAGCGCCGCGATCTGTCGGGCAACAACATCATGGCGATGGGCATTGGCAACGAGACCGTGCGGCGCTATGCTGGGCACGAGAAGGCCGTGATAGCCTACGGTAAGACGTTTACGACCGAGCGGCTCGACGAGGAGACGGGGGAGAAGGCACCAGCCGATGTGCCGGAGAGCTTGGGCATTGTCGCCGAGCTGGAAAGCGGCGCGACAGCCGTCTATCACTTGAGCAGCGTCGCGCGCTTAGGCCCTGCCTTTGGCTTTGCCTTTTACGGCACCAAAGGCTCGTTTAAGATGGACGAGAGTGGGATATGGGTAGCCGGCGAGGGCGACGACGAGTACCAGTCCTTTGACATCCCCGAGCATCCGCGCGACGGCTGGCAGGTGGAAGAGGACTTTGTCGATGCCATCCGCGACGGCCGGCCCGTGACCCACACCAGCTTTGCCGACGGGGTTAAGTACATGGAATTTACCGAGGCTGTGCAGATTAGTATGGAGGAAGGACGACGGGTGGAACTGCCGCTTGATTGAGTGGGCAAAAAATGCGAGAAGAGAAGCGGCCGGGGCTTTTGCCTCGGCCGCTTTTTTATTCGTCGATTAGCTCTCCGCAGTGCGGGCAGCGGAGCTCTGGGTCTTCTGACCGATGAGCCGCTAGAGCGTCGACAAATCCCGCGCCGAGCAGGCCGGCCGGCAGCGCGAACATGCCGATTCCCAAGATGGCGATGACCGCGGCGATGGTCTGGCCGAGGGCGGTGATTGGATAGGTGTCGCCGTAGCCGACTGTGGTCAAGGTGACGATGCTCCACCACATGGTGGCCGGGATGCTGGTAAAGACCTCGGGCTGGTCCTCGTGCTCGACGAGATACATCAGCGACGAGGAGAGGGCCAACAGGATCAAGAGCACTAAGAAGATGCTGACGAGTTCTTCTTTGCGATCGGCAATGACGTGGCCGAGCAAGCGCAGGGCGCGGAAGTAACGCACCAGCTTGAGGACGCGGAAAATGCGGATCACGCGGATCACGCGGATAAAGCGCGCATCTATGGTCGGAGGCGGCAGGAACAAGGGGAGGATGGCGAGGAAGTCGATGATGGCCAAGGGCGTCAAGACAAAGCGGATGCGACCGGTCACGGGATGCGAAAATCGCGGGTTGGCGGTAATGGCCCACAGGCGTATCACGTATTCAATCGCGAATACGGTCAGTGAGAAATCCTCGAAAAGTTCAAAAGCGGCGCGATTGAGGTTGTAGATCGGCTCGACGGTTTCGAGGATCAGGGCGACGATGTTGAGCAAGATCAGGACGATGATGGCCACATCGACGATGCGCCCCGGCTCATGGTCTGGCTCGATAAAGTGATAGACGCGCTCTCGGATGCTCATTGGCTCACTCCCACTCGGCGAAGACCTCCTCGGCCAGCCCGAAAGCAGTGGTCATGCCGTTGCCGCCGATGCCGTTGACGATGGTGACGCCGCGCGCCGGCTCGGCGATGAAAGTGGCTTGCTCAGGGTGTTTGGCGTAGATGCCGTGCCAGCGCTGGGCGATGTGCAGGGCTGGAGCGGCGAGGAAGGTCTGGAGATAGTCGAGAATTAGCCGGTCGATTGCGGGGTTGTCAAACGGATTGACGACCCAGTCGTACTCGTGCGAGTCGCCGATGGTGATCTCTCCGAGGCCGTTTTGCGAGGCCATGACGTGGATGCCCCAGCGGTCGAATTCAGGGCGCTCGGCGGCGATGCGCTGGGTGTAGGTAGCCAGCGCTGGGCAGCACTCAAAGGCCGGGTAATGGCGCAGCGTAAGCCCGGCGGCGAGCATCGGCCCGAGACGCCAATTGTCTGGCTGGGGCGCGGTGCGCATCATCTGCAACTTGCAGCGGGTGAGTCCGCTGTTGGCGAATACTTGGGGGTAGAGCGATTCGAAATCTGCGCCGCTGCAGACGATGGCGCGGTCAACGGACCAAGTTTCCGCTGGCGTGTGGATCAGGGGCAGGTCAATGTGGTGGACTGGGGTGGAGAAGCGGAGGGCGATGCCGTGCTCGCGCGCTAGGTGATCTGGCAGTGCGGCAATGGCTTCGCGGGGATCGATGCAGAGTTCGGTCGCGCTCCAGAGGCCGCCTTTGAGTCCAGCGGGTTGCACGGCGTGGCTGCGAGCGAATACAGCGTCTTGGTCGAGCAACTCGACCGAGTAGCCGAGGGCTAGGGCGCGGTCGGCAAACTCCGCTAGCACGGCATATTCGTCGTCGGCATAAGCCAAGTGTAAGGAGCCGGTCTGGGCGCACCAGATGCCCGCTTTAGGGGCGAGGTCGAGCCATATTTGGCGCGTGCGGAGGGCGCGTTGGTGAATGAGACCGGGGGCTTGGCCGATGGGCCAGATCATGCCGAAGTTGCGGATAGAGGCCCCTTGAGCCTGGGGTGTGCGCTCGAAGAGGACGACGCGGTGGCCGCGCTTGGCCGCGGCAAGGGCGTGGGCCAATCCAACGATGCCGGCGCCGATTACGGCGATATCCGCTTTGAGGTTGGGCATATAGCAATCCTACATCAGCAAGATGATCCGCAGATGGACGCAGATGGACGCAGAATAGTATGCATAAGACGATCTACCGCTAATTATTTCGCATTGCTAGAGCAGGGTTGGCGGTAATTGTCAAGGGGCGAAGGGGACGCATCAGGCTATGACTCCATTGCAAAGAAAGTCAAAAAGGTCCCAGTTGCGCGCTCGGCCCGAGGCCAACAACTCGGCGTATTCGTTGGTCAGCGGCCTATTGCAGATCATGGGTACTACGCCTTCGTGCAGACCGCCGTGCGAGCGCAGGCCCTCGGCGACGTCGGCGAGTTCGTGCCAGTCGGGGGTGCGGCCGAGGACGGTATCACGGTCGGCGAGGACGACTAGTTCGCCGATGCGGTCGGGAGGGAGTTGGTAGGTGGCGACCGCTTGCTCGCGGCTGAGCACCTGTTCGACGCCGGGGATGGCGCGGAGGATTGCAGTGGCTCGTGCGGTGTGCGCGTCGTTGAGATAGACGGTGGCGTAGGAGCCCAGCGCGCCGTGGTGGACGACATAGGGGTCGGTGATGGGCAGGATGACCCTCGCTTCGGCAATGCCGGCGGCGACGAGTTGAGTCTCGATAAACTGCACCTTGGGGGCACCGTCGGCGTTGGTTTTGGCGTTCATGCCGTGATCGGCGGTAATGCCCAAGATAATGTCCTGGGCGTCGAGCGCGCCGATAAAGCGGTCGAGGCGGGCGTAGAAGGCGTTGGCTTCTGGTTCGCCGGGTGCCCACTTGTGCTGGACGAAATCGGTGGTTGAAAGGTAGAGCAGGTTGAGGTCGTAGCGCTCGAGCAGACGCGCGCCAGCCTCAATGCAGTACACGCTGGCTTCGGGATCGTAGATGCCGGGGTTTTCCCGGCCGACTAGGTCGAGGATGTCGGCGATGCCGTGGGTGGATGGCTCGGCTTCGTGCGCTTTTTCGACGGAGAAATTGATGCCTTGCCAGCCGTGGGCCAAGAGCAGGCGCAGCTTGTCTTTGGTGGTGATGGCGGCGACTTGTTGGCCGGCTTGATGGAAGGCGGCGAGGATCGTCGGGGCGCGCAGGAAGCGGGGGTCGTTCATCATCACTTCCGCCTCGGCGTCTAGATCGTAGTAGAAATTGCCGGGAATGCCGTTTATGGCCGGCGGTGCACCCGTGATGATGGCGACGTTGTTGGGATTGGTGAAAGAGGGAATGACGGTGTTTACTTGGCCGTGGACGCCGCGCTCGATGATCGAGCGGAGATTGGGCATCTGAGCGGCAGCTTCGTCGAGGTAGGCCTGGGAGCAGCCGTCGAGGCAGATGCCGACGATGGCTTTTTCGCGCGGGCGATAGCCCCGGTCATTGACTTGAATCATGCGCTAGGAGCAACGGCGACGCGGATGTGCTGGCGGGTTTCGGCCAAGGCGATGGCTTGTTCTAGCTCGGCGAGGGCAAAGGGGGCGCTGACTAGCGATGGGTACGGATAGTGATCGGCGGTGCGGGCGAGAAAGGCGAGTGCCTCGTCGAGATGGTGCGGGCTGTAGTTGTGGACGCCGCGAATCGTCAGGCACTTGCGGATGATCTGCTCGCCGGTCAGCTCTAGCCGAGTGTTGGGGTGGACCATGCCGACAAAAACGTAGCTGCCGCCCGGGCGCAGGGCTGCGACCCCCGAGGGAATCAAGTCCGCGTTGCCGGCGACTTCAAAAACGGCGTCGAGTCCTGCCGGTGGCGGATCGGTCGCGGGTATAGCGCCGAATTCGCTGGACAGCGCTAGGCGGTCTGCGTCGATGTCGGTGCAGTAGATTTGCTCGATGCCGCGCTCGGCGAGCAGGGCGCACGTATAGAGGCCGAGCAGACCAGCGCCCTGGACCAAAACCCTGTGGCAAGGGGTGGGTAGCACCGAGATGGCGTTGACCGCAGTGGCCAAGGCGCAGTTGGCCGGAGCGACTGCGGAGTCGGGCAAGCGATCGTCCACCTTGGCGATGTGAGTGCCGGGTCTAATGAGCAGATGCGTGGCGTAACAGCCGTTGAGTCCGCTGCCGTCGGTGAGCGCGGCGTGGCCGTACTTAAAGAGCGAGTCGCATTTTTCCGGCAAGCGATGTTCCGTACAGGGCAAACAGGTACCGCAACTGTCGGCGATGGTCCAGCTTACGCGGTCGCCTAGGGCCGAGGTAGGACGCTGCGAGGCGACGACGCGGCCGACGGCCTCGTGGCCGAGGATCAGGGGTGTAGGCTCCGTGCGCAGGCCGGACAGCGTATGGAGGTCGGAGCCGCAGATCGTGGCTAGGCCGATCTCGACGAGCACTTCACCGGGCGCGAGGGCGTCGGGCAGGGGCAGGCTTTCGCAGCGCAGCGGATGATCTAGGCCGTCGAATACCTGTGCGCAGGCCGTGGGCATAGGCTAGCCCTGCGGCTTGCGCCAGTAGCCCTCTAACAGGTCTTGCGGCATCCAGCCTAGCAGGCGTCGGGCCTTGGCGTTGCTGTAGCGGCCGTGGGGCGTGTCCGTGGTAATGTGGAAGATCTCGCAGCGCGAGGGCAGGGACGCCAAATCGACCTCTAGGCACTTTTGCAGGGCGCGGGCGGCGTCGGGAAAAGTGACGGAAAAGGGATTGGTGCCGCGGCCGAGTTGCTCGGCGGACGGCTCGGCGTCGCGAAAGCTCAAAAAGAGGGTGGTGAGCACGTGGATGGGGTGGTTGGCGGCGAATACGCGGCAAATCTCTTGGCCGAGCGATTTGCTGTGCGCGTAGAGGCCGACGCCTGAATGCAGGGGGACTTCTTCGTTGATGTCGAAATCGTAGTGCTCGTACGAGGGGCCGGCTTGGGTGAAGTGGGGGCCGGTGTTGACGAAGCGGGTGTGGCCGTTTTCGACGGCGGCGCGGATGGCGTTGTACGTGCCGGTGGTACTGACGTCAAAGGCGATCTTGCGGTCGTGGCGCAGTACTGAGCAGTTGATGGTTACATCGGTGCCCTCGGTGGCGCGGCGCACTTGATCGAGGTCGGAGACATCGACCTGCATGGTCTCGTGCGGGCTGTCGATGGGTACGATGTCGGTGATGCGCAGTTCATAGGTATCTTGGAGTTGCTTAACCACGTGCGGGCCGAGAAAGCCGTTGCCGCCGAGGAGCAAAACTTTCATGGGTTGGCCTCAAAGTTGTATTGGGGATCGAACGTTAGGTGGCTCTTGGCGCGCTCGACGGAGAAGCGGGCGCGCGTTGCCGCAGACTGGATGTGGATGGCGCTGTATTGGCCGGAAGGTCCCTTTTGCACAATCTGGGCCACGGCTTGGGCGTCGTCGCGCTCGTCGAGCCACATTGGATCGTAGGGCTGGTCGGCGACTTCTTCGGCGCGGACGAGGTGGCCAAGGCGGGCAATGGTGATGTGGAGTTCGTGGCTGTGGGCAAATTCGCGGGCGGTAAACTCGGCTAGGTGAGCGCCGAGAACGGCTGGCTCGCAGGAGGGCAGCGGTTTCCAAGTCTCGTCAACGGTGAGGTCTTCTTCGTACGGGGCGAAAAGGTCGAGCGTGCTCACGAGGATGGTGTGTTCGACCTTTGCGGCGGCCGCGGCCAAGAGCAGGTTGTACGTGCCGCGCGTATTGCGGTCCAGCCAAGTGTTTTCGCCGTCGCCGTCGCGCGGCGCGTAGGCGAGGTGGACGATGATGTCGATGTCTTTGACGAGTTCGTCGGTCTCTGGGCCGTGCCCCAGATCGCACTGAATCCCGAATCTAGGCTCGGGATCGGTCAAGCGCAGTTGGTGTGCGTTGCCGAGGCCATCGGCTAGGGCTTGGCCGAGCGAGGTAGCGGCGTTGGTAATGAGTACGCGCATAGCCTTAGAGGACCTGCTGGTCGGTTGGGGTGGGGACGATGTCGTGGATCTGGCTGTCCATTAGCGCGGTGGGCGACTGCATTTCGAGCACGGCCTTTTCGTGCAGTTCGTCGATGGTGCGGCAACCGGCCGTGGCCAAGGTGGCGCGCAGCATCTGGATGCGGATCGGCAATTTGTCGTGAATCGAGCCGATGTGGGGGACGTAGCCGGCGATGCCCTCCTCGAAGAAGTTGTCTCGCGTCTGTGCATAGCGGCGCATGTTGTGGGCGCGCAGCGAACCTTCCATCCAGTACTCTTTGACGATGTCGCCGGCCGCGGTGCGCACGAGGTTGCCTTGGCTTTCGGTGTAGCCGGCGAAGAAGCTCCCCATCATCACGGCGTTGGCACCCAAGGCCATGGCCACGGCGATCTCGGCCGGACCCGAAATGCCGCCGTCGGCGATGATGGGCAAGTAGGTGTTGCAGTCCTGCTGCCATTGGTTGCGCGCCGCGTTGATTTCCATCAAGGCCGTGCCTTGGCCGCGGCCGGTGGCCTTGACTTCCTGCGTAATGCAACCCGAGGCGATTCCCATGCCGACTTTGATGGCGTCAGCGCCGGCCTCGGCCAAGAAGCGAAATCCCTCAGCCGTGACGACATTGCCGCCGATGACCGGGGCGTCGGTGCGCTCCTTGAGGAATTGAATCATCTGCCGCTGGTATTCAGTGTGGCCGTCGGAGGCGTCGATGACTAGCACGTCCGCTTCTTGCTCGATGAGGGCTTCGGCCCGCTCGCGGTCCTCCGGGTGGGTGGAGACGGCTGCGCCGATGAGTAGGCGCTTCTTTTCGTCGATGGATTCGTTGGGGTGCCGCAGGTGCTTGTCGAGGTCCTTTTTGAAGACCACTGCTTGCAGGACGCCCCCTTTGGATAGAATGGGCAGGAAGCCGCGGCCGTAGCGGATCATCAGCTCGTTGGCGGCCTTGAGGTCGCTTATTTCGCGACCGGCCTGCACGTCGGTTTTCATGCGGGAGGCCACTTGGCAGTCGAGGTCGCGGCGCTCGTCGAAGTCCTTGTCGGTGAGGATGCCGAGGAGCTGGTCGTGGAACTGGCCGCTGGTGGTGACTGGAAAGGTCGTATAGCCAGTGCGGTGAATGATCTCTACTACCTCGGCGATGGGTTGCTCGGGAGACAAGGTGAGAATATCGGTCTGAAAACCGGCCTTGAAGCGCTTGACTTGGCCGACCTTGGCGCACTGCTCGTCAATGGGCTGGCTGACGGGCAGGATACCGATGCCGCCTAGCTGGGCCAAGGCAATGGCCATCTCGCCGCCGGTTACGGCCTGCATGGCGGCGCTGAGGAAGGGCACGTGCAGGTAGAGAAAGTCGTCCCCCTTGCGGCAGAGCCGGGTTTTGAGCGACGTGTTTGGGGCGTTGCCGTCGGCGGGCGTGTACCCAGGCAGAATGCGAAATTCTTTGAGGCTGTGCGAAGGGGTGCTCAGGACTTGGGCCATGGAAGTCCTCTCAGCGTTGGCAGGGGGGAAGAGGGAAGGATTTAGCCTTAGAGTATAAAAATAGCATTGGTTTTATTCAACACACTTTATTTTCTTTAATAAATAGCAATCACATCCATAAGCTAAAGGAGCTTTGTTATGTTTTACGAAAAAATCTATCCTAGGAACAACCATTCGACCGACGGCATAACGTGTCTCTTGGCCGGTTTTGTGGCTGGCGTCGCGGTCGGCGCGGCCGTGGGTGTGTTACTGGCCCCGAACAAGGGCGAGGACACCCGACGCTTGATCAAGGACCAAGCCGAAGAAACGCGCGACCAAGTGGTGAAGGCTGTGAACGGGGTGACGGCGCGGTTCGAAAAGAAAGCCCCACAGGAAGAAGAGGCGGCCTAAGAGCGGCCGTAGTTGAGGCGGTAGAGGCGCGCGTAGATGCCGTCTTGGAGCAGTAGTTCCTCGTGGCGGCCTCGCTCGCGCACCTCGCCGCGGTGCATAACCAAGATCTGGTCGGCGTTGCGGATGGTGGAGAGGCGGTGGGCGATGACGATGGAGGTGCGCTCGCTCATCAGCTTGGCAATGGCGTCTTGGATGAGCAATTCGGTCTCGGTGTCGATGCTGGAGGTGGCTTCGTCGAGGACGAGGATTTCCGGGTCGAAGGCTAGGGCGCGGGCAAAGGCCAACAACTGGCGCTGGCCGGCCGACAAGGTTGAGCCGCCTTCGGCCACGGCGTGGGCGTAGCCTTGGGGAAGGCGTTCGATAAAGGGCGCGGCGTTGACATAGCGGGCTGCGCGCTCGACTTGGGCGTCGTCGATGGCGTCGTCGCCGAGGCGGATATTGCCGCTGACACTCCCTGAAAATAAGAAGACCTCCTGCTGGACGATGCTGATGCGGCGGCGCAATTCGGCCGCGTGCCACTGACGCACGTCGCGGCCATCGACGAGGATTTCCCCGCGCTGGATGTCGTAGAAACGGCAGAGGAGGCTGACGATGGTGGTCTTGCCCGAGCCGGTGGCTCCGACCAGCGCCATACTCTGCCCGGCCTGTAGTTCAAATGAGACATCCTTGAGAATCCAGTCTTCGGCTGCTGGATCGTACTTGAAGAACACGTTGCGGAACTCAATTGCGCCGCCGCGGCTGGCTACGGGCAGCTTGCGTCGCGGCTTCGACGACTCGACTGAGCTCGCCGAAGCCCTGAGCTCAGTCGAAGGTCCGCCGACGGGTTCGCTGGGGACGGCCAACATCTCGAAGATGCGCTCGGACGCGGCCATGGCGCTCTGCAGCAGGGCATAGCGGTCGGAGATGTCCATGATCGGGCGGAAGAAGCGGCGGATGTACTGGAGAAAGGCCACCAACACCCCCAGCTCAATGCGGTCGTCAATCACGTCCGAGGCCCCGTACCACAGCACCAGCGCCATGCCGACCGTGCCGAGTAATTCGGTGAGGGGAAAGAAAACGGCAAAGCAGTGGATTTCGCGGTCCTCGGCGTGGCGGTAGGGCAGGTGCTCGGCGTCGAAGTCGCGCAAATTGCGTTGCTGGCGGTTAAAAAGCTGCACCACCTCCATGCCGGTAATGTTCTCCTGCAAATAGGCATTGAGCCGCGCCAAGCGCGTGCGCAACTCGCGATAGGCGCGCATGGCGAGGCCCTGCAGGTAGAAGGTCGAGACGGCGATGATCGGGACCACTGTGCAGCAGATCAGGGCGAGCTCAAGGTCGATATAGGCCATGAAGCCGACGATGGCCAGCAGGGTGAACAGGTCCATAAAGACCGAGACGATGCCCTCGCTGAAAAACTCGTTGAGGGCATCGATGTCGTTGGTGGCGCGGGTCATAATTCGGCCCAGCGGCGTGCGGTCGAAGTAGCGCAGCGGCAGCTTTTGCAGGTGGGCAAATAGGTCGCGGCGCATGTCGTACATGACGCGCTGACCGATCATGCCGGTGACCAAGGTCTGGGCGTATTGGGCGCCGTACTGCACGGCAACGCTGCCAAAGAAGGCCGCGATCATCCACCGCAATCCCGCCCAATCGCCGACGGCGATGTGGTCGTCAACTGCTACCTGCGTGATATAGGGCCCGACCTGGCCGAAGCCGGCGGCGAGGGCAATGGTGCCAAAGGCGAGGATCACGTGCCCGCGGTGGGGCTTGAGATACCCCAACAGTTGCAGCGTTAGCCCCAAATTGAAGGCGCGTTCTTGGATTTCTTCTTCTTTGTTGAGTTCGGTGCTCACAGCGTTTCTAGCTCGGCGCGAAGCTGCTGGTGCTGGTACAACTCGGCGTAGAAGCCGCCGCTGTTGACCAACTCGGCGTGGGTGCCTAGTTCGGCGATGCGACCGTCTTCGAGCACGGCGATGCGGTCGGCGTGGCGCAGGGTCGAGATGCGGTGGGCGATGATGAGGGTGGTGCGGCCCTGCATGAGGGCGTGCAAATGGTCGAGGATCGCTTCTTCGGTGTGGGTATCTACCGCGGAGAGCGCATCGTCGAGGATGAGGATCTGCGGTCGGCGAATGAGCGCGCGGGCCAAGGTCGCGCGTTGCTTCTGGCCGCCGGACAGGGTGACGCCTCGTTCACCGATGAGGGTGTCGAAGCCCTCGTCGAACTGGTCGATGTCCTTTTTGAGCTGGGCCTCTTCGGCCACAGCGTGGATCTGGGCTTCGGCGGCCGAGTCCGCGCCGTAGGCGAGGTTGGCGCTGAGGGTATTGGAAAACAGAAAGGGATTTTGCGGGACGTAGCCGATGGCGTCGCGCAAAGTCGCTAGGGGCCATTCCTCGATTGGCACCCCGTCGATGAGGAGCTGGCTTGGCCCGGCTTGGATCAAGCGCGGCACGAGGCGCGCCAAGGTGGTTTTGCCCGAGCCGACGCGGCCGATGATGCCGAGGGTCGTGCCTTGGGGAATTTCGAGATCAATCTGATGCAGGACTTGCTCTTCGCCGTAGGAAAAGCTGAGCTTGCGGAAGGCGATGTGCCCGGCGATTGGGCGCGGATTGGCTGGGGGCAGGCTTCGACCTGAGACTTCGGCGAGCTCAGTCGAGTCGCTCAGCCGAAGGGCGTGGTCTTGGATCTCAGGCTCGACGGCGAGGATTTCGTTGATGCGCTGCATGGACACGAGGGCGCGCTGAGCGCGGTCGATGACCCAGCCGATGTACATGATCGGGCGGATGAGTTGGGTCAGGTAGGCGTTGAAGGCCACGAAGGCCCCTAGGCTGAGTTCGCCGTCGATGACTGCGCGCCCGCCCAGCCACAAATTTAGTCCCAAGCAGAGCGAGGCGATGACATAGGACAGCGGTCGGTAGTTGGCGCGGGTGCGAATATAGGCGCGGTTTTTTTCGAGGTACGCCAAGTTGAGTTGGTCGAACGCGGCGTTTTGCGCGGGCTCTTGGGTGTACGCCTTGACCACGCGGATACCGGAGAGGTTTTCTTGGATGAAGGTGCTGATGCGGCCGAAGTAATCTTGGATGGCCTTGTAGCGGGTGTTGATGACTGCGGCGATGCGGATCATCACGACGCTAAAAAGCGGCATGGGTATCAGCACCAGTAGAGCCAACTTCCAGTCGAGCAAGCACATGCAGGCGAGGGTGAAGGTCAGACCCAAGGCCGTATCGACGATGCCGCGGACGCCATAGATCCAAAAGAGATGCACCGAGTGCAGATCGTTGGTCGCCCGCGCCATGAGGTCACCGGTGCGACGCTGCTGGTAGTACGACAGCGGCAGCTTGAGTAGGTGAGCGAAATACGCGACGCGGATGTCGTATTCGATGCGATTGGCGGCGCGGCCTAAGAATATCCGCATGGCGTAGCCACACAGGGCCACGCCCAAGGCGTAGGCGAGGATGTAGAAGACGTAGGTTGCTATTTCCTTGGAGGCCGTGTCCGGCGCGGAGACCGCATCGACGGCATCGCCCACCAGCAGCGGGATGCGCGCGGTCGCCGCTTGCCCCAGCCCAATGCAGAGCGCACCGAGCAGGATGTGACTTCGATAGGGACGGACGTATTGGGAAAACGGACCAAACATTAGCGGGCGAGGGCTAGCTCGGGAAAGGTGCTAGCGAGGAGCGGGCGCATGGCTGATAGTGCCTCGGCGCGGTGACTGAGGCGATTTTTTACCTGTGGGTCGAGCTGGGCCATGGTCTTGGCGTGGGCGGGAACAAAAAAGACCGGATCGTAGCCAAAGCCGTTGGTGCCGGCAGGGGCAGGGGCGATCCGCCCTTCACACGTGCCTTCGGCGCGGCACTGGCGGCCATCGGGACTTACTGCGCAAAGGACGCAGCGGAACCTAGCACGGCGCTGCGCTGGCTCGGGATAGGGCGCGAGCTGGGTGAGTAAGAGCTGGCAGCGGCCGGCGTCGTCGAGGTCGGGGCCGCCGTAGCGAGCCGAGTAAATCCCGGGCGCGCCGCCGAGGGCATCGACCTCGAGCCCAGAGTCGTCGGCAAGGGCGATCTGGCCGCTGGCTGCGGCATAGGCGCGGGCCTTGAGTTGGGCGTTGGCGGCAAAGGTCTGGCCGCTTTCCTCGACGTCGAGTTCAAGGCCCAACGCGGCTGGCGCGACGACCGCGATATCGGCGAGTAGGGCGCGGACTTCGCGCAGCTTGCCGGCGTTGTTCGAGGCCAGAAGCAGCGCCATTGCGGCTATTGGGGCTGCTCGTCAAGCTCTGCGAGTTTGCTCGCCGCGTAGTCTTTGAAGCGGCTGTCTTTGACTGCTTGGTTGTACCAGCGCCGCGCCTCCTGTCGTTGGCCGAGCTGAAAATGCGCGTCGCCCAGCAGCGCTTCGGCGGCTGGGTAGTCGTCCTGGCAACTGGTGGCGCGCCGACCGAACTCAATGGCTTGGCGAAAATTGCCCATGCCGTAGTGGGCCTCGCTGAGCCGGTAATGCGTCTCGCAGTAGTCTTTGTCTAGATCGGCTGCCTTGTTTAGCGGGGCAATGGCCTCGTGGAAACGGCCGAGCTGGTTGAGCGCAATGCCGAGCAAGCGCTGCCCTTCGGCGTACGTGTCGTCGATCTTTAGGGCGTTTTGCAAAAGCGGCACGACGCTCTCTATATCTTGGGTATCGAACTTCAACCGCGCCAAGTCGCCGTACGATTCCATGTACGTGGGGTCGGCCTCAATGGAACGCTCGTAGGTGACAATGGCTTTGCCGTAGTCGCGGCTGAGGCGCTGGATGTCGCCGAGGGCATTGTAGGGTCTGGCGTCGGTGGGATCGGCTGCGATGGACTCGGCAAAGGCCACTTTGGCCTTGTCTTTTTCGTGCAAGCCACTGTGGGCAAGGCCCATGACGTAGAGGGATTGGGCGCTTTGCGGGCCGTAGTCGCGCGCTTTGTTAAAATAGTCGATAACCTCGCGGTATTTCTTTTGCCGAAAGCTGTTGAGAGCAGCCTTTTGATAGAGTTGGCCCAGGGCCTTAGCGGACTGCTCTGGCTTGGTGCCGAGGGCATGGGATGCGGCAAAACTATTGATGGCTTTGTCGTACTCGTTGAGGGCCTTGTAGGAAATGCCGAGGACGTAGTGGGCATTCCCGTAGGAGGCATCGGCTGCCACGGCCTTTTCTAGCTCGATGACGGCGTTGCGAAAGCTACCCTTTTTGACCAAGTCGTAGCCCGCGCGAAAGTAGTCGAGGGCTTCGGGCGACTG
>JAJEEZ010000306.1:0-2859 GCA_022820705.1 Candidatus Latescibacterota bacterium
CCTCGCCATCGGTCCACTCGCTCTTGCCAGAAATGATTATGGTGCGCGAGCCATTGAGTGCGAGGCTGGGGCCTTGGTCGCCGATAAAGCGCCGCAGGGGTTTGGGCGCGGAAAAGGGCACCGTCCACTCAAAGCGGCTGCCCCGGCGCTGGCGCTGCTCGGAAGCTGTGCTGCGAAAATCGCGGCGGATTTGCTGGTGCCAAAGCCGTTGGTGCCTCGCTTGGTACTCTATGCGGAGATAGTCGTCTAGAGTCACGGTGACTGTTGGTCCCTCGGTGAATCCACTGACGCGGCGGCCGTAGTGGGCCATTCCCAAGGAGTCCACTACGGCTTGGTACGAGATCAGCGCGCGGGCGGGGGCGGGCAAGAGCGGCTGGCCAGTCCCAAAGGCAGTTTGGCTAGGGACGGCAAAGCGTTGGGAAAGCGGGCCGTATAACGGCTCGAAGTGCAGACCAGGCTCGGCGCGTACCACTACCGCGAGCAAGCAAACACACAGCCACGAGGAAAACGCTTGGCGGGAAAAGCGGAGAAACACCTCTAAATTCACACCCATCGACGTTTATTGTTTGACGTGCTCGCAAGCCCCTAAAGGATGAGAGTTCGCGGCGTCAAGCCGAATGCGCTCGGCAGTCTCAACTAAAGAGCAGTCTTTCAATTGAGGTTTAGCGGAAACGACTCAGAAGCCTTCACTGGTGATTCGGCCATGGCCAAAGCAATGCGCCGAACGGCTTCTGTATTAACCAAACGCGATAGGCGGTCTCCAGACCCAAAAACAGGAGGACGCTGCCCAGACGAAGCGGGCAACTACCTGAAAACATAGCACGCGGCTGCAATTATTTCAAGGAAGCCCTTGCAAAAACCATTCCCGTTGCGCGATGCGGCGTGCGTTTTTTAGACAGCAGCCTAAGTCGTTATATTTAAGGAAACTAAGTCCGTGGCCCGTCCGGGGTCTCCCCGATTGCAACGAGGTACCCTGAGTGCTGCGCGCCACAGCCCCGTAACCCTTTCGACCCATGACGACCCTGTCCCGCTATGTGCTCAAAGAGCACGGTTGGCCCTTTGCGCTTGGCTTTGCGCTGATTCTCTTCATCCTGCTGATCGACGTCGTATTGCAGACGATGGACCAAGTGTTGAGCAAGGGGCTAACCCTGCTGGCGGCGCTCCAACTTTTGCTCTTTAACTTGGCTTGGATCGTGGCGCTGGCCGTGCCTATGGCCGTGCTCATCGCCGTGCTCATGGCCTTTGCTCGCCTCGCCGCCGACGGGGAAATCATCGCGGCCAAAGCCTGCGGGGTGAGCTTTTGGCTGCTCCTGCGGCCGGTGCTGGTAGCCGCTTTTTTGCTCACCCTGTTAATGGTGCTTTTTAACGACCAGATCCTCCCGGACTGGAACCACCAAACCCGCGTCCTGTCGTCGAGCTTGCAACGGACGAAAGCGGCCTTGGTGCTGCGGGAAAGGGAAGGGGTCTTCATACCCGACTTGGGCGATTATCACCTACTGATCCGCCAGATTGACCCGGAGACTAACGAACTGGCCGGCATCGCACTCTACGACGCCTCGCGCCCTGGGCCGCCAGTGATTGTCCACGCCCCTAAGGGCCGCCTCGCGCTGTTGGGCGATGGAGCTTACATCCGCTTGGAGTTGGAGGAAGGCCATGTCCAGCGCGTCGAAGCCGGCCAAGAGGAGCGCTTTTTCTACGGCACTTTTGCCCGCCAAGTGCTGCACATCAAGGACGAGCGCCGCCGCTACGAACACCGCCCCTCGTCTTACCGCAGCGACCGCGAGCTAGACATCGCGGCCATGCACCGCTTGGTGCTAGAGCGCCGCCGCGAGCAGGAGCGCGCCTACGGTCGCCTCGATTCGATTGCCGCGTGCTACCTCAAACTGCACCAAAGCCAGTTCGCCGATTCTACGGCCAGTGAGCTAGCGCGAGAAGGGCAACAGGCGACCGAGGCCCTGCGCCGACAGTGGCGGCACATAGACCGCCGCGCAGGGCGGATCAACGAGTACTTGGTCGAGATTCACAAGAAGCTATCCATCCCGGCCGCTTGTTTGGTCTTCGCGCTGGTCGGTGCCCCATTGGGTGCGCTAATTCGCCGGCGCGGCGCGGCCGTCTCTGTCGGCATCAGCTTGTTCTTCTTTTGGATCTACTGGATGTTCCTCATCGGCGGCGAGGAGTTGGCCGACCGCGGCTATATTCCACCGCCGTTGGCGATGTGGGCGCCCAATGGGGTTTTCGCCCTTGTCGGATGGGGGTTGTTGTGGTTAGTCGCGTACGATCGCGCTGGCCGCCGAGGGGCGCAAGAGACCTGAGATGCGCACCCTCGACCTCTATCTGACGCGCCGCTTCCTGTTGTGTCTAGGGATCGCCGTGGGCAGCCTGTTGCTCATTGCGGTGATCATCGACCTCACTGAGAACATCGACACCTTTATCGACTTTGAGGCTCGTCACGAGCAAATCTTGCTTTACTACGTCTATCGGTTGCCGTACTGGCTCATCTTGACCCTGCCCATCGCCGCGCTGCTAGGCGCACTCTTTGCCCTGACCAGCTTGGCACGCCAAAACGAAATCACCGCCATGAAGGCCACTGGCATTAGCCTGTATCGCCTACTGGCCCCAGTCTTGGCGTGCGCTCTCGCCGTTTCGGTCGCGGCCTTTTTCTTTACTGATTGGGTGGTCCCGCCTGCTACCTATCGGTACAATCAAATCAGCGACGAGATTAAGTCCTATCACCGCAGCGACGGCTCCCGCCGCCAAGTCCTGCTCCAAGACGCGGGCAGCCAGTTCGTGTACGCCCGCAGCTACGATGCGGGGCGGCAACGCGCCGACGAAGTGTCTTGGGAGCGGCTGCACGGCTAC
>JAJEEZ010000374.1:0-5271 GCA_022820705.1 Candidatus Latescibacterota bacterium
ACGTCGGCCCCTTTGGCTTCGATATTGCCGCCGCTGCGCACCCCGCCCCGGATGATGGGTCTTATTTCAGTGTGGACCTCGCCGTCGATGATAACCCGGTCGAAGAACAGCAAAGCCCCCGAGTCGGGCGACTCGGGCGAGTCGTCGGAGATGCGTATGGTGACGGTCTCGACATTGCCCGTGTTCTGCGGTTTAGTGAGAATCCCCTTCAGGGAGTTCTCGCCAAAGGTCAGGTCTGTGCGCGTGTTGGCCACATTGATCCACGTCCCGCCCACCTGAGCGAAATCCCCTAGCTTGGACACTGCCCTCGCGCCGAACAACCGGGTCGTATTCTCAGACCGACTGGCCGGGGAAGATTCGTTATTGGCCAGATTACCTGGGGAGTTTAGCCGCGAACTAAGCAAGGTTAGGCCATACTTATCCGTGAGGAAGTCCCACTGAATGCCGTTAAAGGTGGGTTTGGAGAAAGTGAGCGGGGTCATCGTGGTGCGGATTGATTCCCCCACGGTCATTGAGGTGAAGAACTGACCTTTGTGGGCCGAAGATACGATGACCCGGCTAAACCAACCGCTAAATTTGGGGCTTTTGAAGATGCCGCTGCCCTGCGGCTGCGGCTGGTTTTCGGTCCAGTCGTAAATTCTGAATCCGCGCGAGATGTAATTGCCGAAAATGTCGTAGTTGCGTTCTCCCTCTAGCAAAATATCGACGTAGCGCTGGTACTGTTCGCGGGCATAGTTGCTATACTCCCACCCTTTCCAACGGTATTCGTAGTACAGATCTTGGGGCAAGTACCACTTCCTGCGGTTGGGAGCCAAAGCACTTGCATGGACTCGCGCCCCATAGATCCCGGGTTCTTGAATAGGCCGGTACCCGGTCGCCAACTGCGCCTCTGCCCGTACTAGGGCAAAAACCAAAAGGACAAAAAGCGGCAGCAGTAAGTGGCTGCCGTGGACTTTCGCCCGAACCATAGATCACCTCCCATAATCGCAGTGCCGATCGGCCGTTGCAGCGAATGGCCCGCCGGCTTCGCTCCGATCGCGACTGGATTTAGTAAACCACGTTAATGATGCGGACCATACCTTCGTCGCCTGCCTGTGAGTCTAGGCTGATATGACACAGATAAATCCCCGGCAGAACCCGTTTCCCCGACTGGTCCAAACCCGACCAGTTGAAGCCCCAGAAACCATCCGCTTGCCGTTCGCCCGTCACTTGGCCGACTAATTCGCCGCTGAGTGAATAGACTTTTACCCGGGCCGGTACATCTACTTTTAGCACGGTAAAGCGGACCTCGAGTTCATCGCCGACTCCATCTCCATTGGGCGTGAACACCGGAGGATGGAGCGATAAATTGCCGATCAGACGCCCCTTTTGAGCTTCCTCGGGGAAGAATACCGAGGTCGAGAAGCGGTCAGCGGGTTCTCCGACCTGCCACAAGTCCGGCTGATCCGTACTGCCGACTGCGGCGACAAAGAGGTACGGGTTCTGCACTACTGTCACCTCAAAGTCCACTTCGACCGGTTCTTGACTGACAAAGTTGGGCAATTCAATGATTAGCGAGTCGGCCATGATCTCCACGGCGGTCGGTTCGATCTGCTGCCCTCCGACCCGCACCGCCAGACTGGCGGCATCGGCCTGCGATGGGGTTTCCAGCAGGATTCGGTTGAAACCGACATCGCCTTCCCCCTCTATGGGCGTCAGCACATAAGTGTACATCTGCGGTGCGCCGGGGGTGGCTTCTTTGGGGTGGATATCGCCCAAGACTTCGGAAATAAAGGCGCTGGTATAGTCCAACGTCAGCGAGCGCAGCGTGGGGGCCGCGTCCGGAGTATGCGCATTGAAAATGACCCGGAACTGCACAAACCGACGCGGACTAGGCGAGAGAAATTCTTGGCCGGAAAACTGGTACACATTGCTCCAGGCGCTCCAGTCGTCGCCCGGAGCCAGCGTGGTATCGACCTTGCCCCGCGCCGCTTTAGGCAGTTTCTCCCAGGCTTTTTTGGTAGTCAGCGATCCCGATTTCTTGTAGTAGGTGTACTCCTCGGCCAGCGTATTGCCCGAGCGCGTCTGCGCCTCAATGCGGGTATTGGGCGGAAGATCTGCATCCCAGCGCAACCGCTGCAGCACTTGGGGTCGGTCGCTTATGCGGATGAAATCCGAGACCATTTCAAATCTCGCTGGGTACCCTATGGGCATGACGATGAATTCAGAGACCGCCCCCGTAATACCCTGGCCCGTGTACACAGCGTTGAAAAAGCGTATGGGCATCGGCGGGGCCAATAGGTAGGTGAGCTCTTCGGGCCGGGGCCAGTCGCGGCCCTGAAAATCGAACAGGATGTTGAAATTGGGCTCGCCTGTCGGCTTTAATGCCCCGTCCGAAGTCAGGATGCGGTGGTCCTCAATGCTCGGCTTAAACCACGTATCGGCCGTCTGCTCAGCTAAGAGGATGAAGCGGTTGACCCAAAACACCGCCCCCAGATCCCATACCCACTCGGGTATTTCGCCCTCCTGCGGATTGAATACAGCCCAATTGCTATTGACGTCGCCATCGGACATTTCGGAGGCTCGATTGTTCTTATCTACTATGCTTCCGCCTCGCTCTATAGTCCCTAGGGCCACGTTCTTCCCATAGGAGAAGATTTCCACTTCGGCGAGGGCTGCATCGAGACTCTTAGCATCGACTCGGATGCGGATGAATTGCATCGGATCGAAATCAGTCTCGAAAGTTACTTTGTCTTGGACGGAAAAATCGATCCGCTTGAAGTTGGCCTTGCGGAACCTAGAAGACGCCTTGTATTCGACGGTAGTAGCGGCATTTCGCTTGGTCGTACCGCCGACTAAGTGGAACTGGAAAACGTCTTGGTTTTTGGGCTCGCGGTCTCCGTCGGCGGCAAAGACGCGGAATTCTTGCAAGGGCCGCGCGCCTTCCTCGTCGGGGAAAGTCAAGCGGATACTGGTCACCGGCACTACCCGGCCCAGATTGATTTCGAGCCACCAATCCTCTAGGGGCGCGTTCTGGTCGGGCTGCCAGTAGGTCGAGGGATCACCGTCAATGACCAGATCGGCCGTGGCCTGCCCGGAACCGATCTTCCAAACCCCGCCTTGGGCCTCGCCGCCTTCTTTCAATTTGTGGGTGAAGCGCGTGGCGTTGAGCGCGGCGTTGACCGGCTGGTCGAACTTCACAGGTCTGATGGTCCCATCGTCGTCAATAGCGACGATATCCCGTGGAAAAGTCCAAGTATCCCACTGAGCTTTCGAGTTGATCTCGAATACCTCTTGGGCTGCTGCCGAACCGACGGACCATAGCGCCAGTTGCACGGCGACACCAAACAACAACCAAAGGTTGTTCATCAGCTTACCTCCTGCGCTAATACACATCAGTAAACAATCCCGACGGGAGCCATGCGGACAAAATCTCCCCGTTCTGTAGTCACTGCCACCTTCGCCATGTACAAGCCGACCGGCAGCAACTCGCCCGCCTCGTTCCGACCGTCCCAAGAGTGTGAAAAGACTCCACTGCCACTAACGCCGGCAAAAAGGACCCGGACCCGGCGGCCGGCCAAATCGAAAATTTCCATATGGGTATCGACGGGGCGCACCAGTTGCACGAGCGTATAGTTGATAGCGGCTTGGTCGTTGAGGCCGTCTCCATTGGGCGAAAACACCGGAGGCTCCACTACAAAGGCAGGCAGAATGGCGCGCGAAGACTCGGCGGAAGTCAGGACGCGTATGCTGTTGGTTAAGACCTCGGGATTGGCATCTCCCGGCAGGATCCGCTGAGCCGGCTCAGCGCTCTGGGTGTCGAAAATCTCGGCTTCAAAAAAAGTTCCTTGGACAAAAACTCGGCCATCGAATATCACTCGGAGCGAACCCCGTGCATCCATGCGCTGGTCGGAGAAGATCAAGGTGAGACTGTTCTCCTCCTCCAAGACCTGCTCGGGCTCCACGGCGACGGGCGGGCTGCCGATTAACAACTCTCTGAAATGCGGCTTGGAAGGGGTCGATATGCGGATGGCATCAAAACCGACATCTCCCGGAGTCACATTGGCGCTAAGATCGTAGGCTAAGGTCGATAGGGCACCGGCGTCCACCACCGGCACTGCGCCGAAGGGCTGTGGATCGTCCAATTGCGAAATCTCGCCGACGGCCTGCTGAGCTAGCGGTGGTATAGAGTGCTCGACACTCATGGATTTGATCCGTATTCCATCTAGGATCTCGTCGCTTTCCATGGTCACTTCAAACTGGAAAAAGCGCCGTGGACTGGGCTGCCGAATGAGCTGGCCCGATTCAAAAAAGGGAGTTGACCATTCGCTCCACTCTCTTTGATCGTCTTCTATCGGTCCCTTTTCGACCAGCGTCAAGCCATTGTACTCTGCCTCGGTCACCACTTCGCGTTGGCGCGTAAAGAGATTGGAGATTTTGTAATACACCTTGGGCGAATCGTCCAATCCCGTGCGCATGCGCACGGAGACGCGACCGGACGATTCGGAGACGACTTGCGCTGTATCGTCTTCTTGGCTCAGATGTTCTACTTCCCAGAAGAGGTGGGAGAAATTGGCCTGTTCCTCCAAGTCGATGACTTGGGAGAGAAAACGCCCAGAAGGCGCGAATCCGGTGCCAAAAATTTGGATTTCGGCCAATTCGAAGGGATTGGCGGAATTGACTCGCAAGCGCAGAAAGCGGATAAACTGCAATGGGAACGTGGTCTCCGATAGGGGATCCCGGGTAAAATCCACCCGCTTCAAAAACGAGTAAATCGGCACTTCATCTTGGTTGAAGCTGGTGCCGGCGTTGATGGACAAATCGTAGGAGCGGATAAAATCGTCGCTGAAAGGCCGCCCTTCTTCATCGACTCCCTCCAAACGCGGGAAAAAGACGATGCGGTTAGCCGGGATGCGGGTTCCCAAATCGATAAAGAAAGCCTGACCTTCCTGAGATACTCCTAGGCGTTTGAAGCGATCTGCCGATGAGGTGTTGGGGTCGCCATCTACAAGGGGTAGATTGGTGTCCTTGAGAGCGGCGTTGTCCCAAATATGGGCTTCAGAACGCTCGTCAATGAAGCCCACCGGTACGACATCTTGCCAAGCCAATTGTTCCACGATGTTGTCTTGGGAACGAAAGCCTAAAAGCTCGATGGAGCCATCGGGCGTGAAGGTCACTGCCGAGGAAGTGAGCCGCTGGGATTCCCAAGACGCATCTTCGCCTACAGTCCACAGGCGAATATCGGCCCCAACTTTGGTTCCAATAACCAGTAGAATTACAGCCGACCACAGC
>JAJEEZ010000309.1:0-3793 GCA_022820705.1 Candidatus Latescibacterota bacterium
GCCCGCCTCGGCCGTGCGCGGCAGCACCTCGCCGGTGACTCCGGCGAGAAAGGCGTCGGTAAATTCAATCTCCAAGGCGTGTATAGTCGGCGCAGTGGTCGGACGGTCTGAACTGAGGATGAGCTGGACTTGGACGAAGCGGCGCGGGCTAGGGGAGAGGAACTGCTCGCCAGAGCGCTGGTAAAAGTTGCTCCACTCGCTCCAGTCCTCGCCAATGCCGATGGTGCTCTGGGTCTCGCCCCGCAGCGCCTTCGGCATCTGGTCAAACTGCTCGGCCGTTACCTCCGTGCCATCCTTGCGGAAATAGCGAAAATTTTCTTGCAGTTCGTTGCCCGAGCGAGTGCGTGCCTGAATGCGTGCGCCCGGGGGCAGATCGGCTTCCCAGCGCAGAGATTTGATCACTTTCGCCCGGTTGTCGCCCGCAATTCTCCCCAAGTCGATAAAGTCCGAACTCATCTCCACTTGGGCCACGTGGCCCACCGCAAACATCAGCGTCTCGATCAAAAAGCCGCTCTGGTACTGGAAGCTGGACTGCGAGCCGCCGCCGACCCATTCGGCCGCGATAAATCGCACGGGACGCGGCTCAAAAAGATAGGTCAATTGGCCAGGAAACTCGGTCGAAGACGCGAGTAAGGCATCTGTATCGCCGACGAAGAGTTGGTCGAAATCAACTTCGCCCGTCAGCGTGCGGCGACCGTTGGAAACGCTCAAGCTATGGGTGCGAATCTGGGGCAGGTTGGAGCCGTACGTCAGCGTGCGGAGAAGAAAGTCCGAAGTGCGCATCACGATCCGATCCACCCAGAACAGCGCGCCCAAATCCCAGTCCCAAGCAATGGGATCTTGGCCGCGCTCCCGCCGTGCTCCCCAATCGGTATTGGCGTTGCCATCGGCCATCTTGAAGGGAAAGCCCCGGCCCGAGCGCTCCTGAATCACGCCGCCGCGCTCTAGAGTCTGCAAGGCAATGTTTTCCCCGAGCGTGTACACTTCCACCTCGGCAAGCGCAGCGTCCGGCGTCTTGGCATCTACCAAAATCCTTATGAATTGCAGCAGGTCATAGGTAGTGTCCGCAGTGCCCTCCTCGCGCGCGCCCTGCACCCGCGTCACCTCCCTTACTAGCGGCTTCACGTCGTAAATCACCTCAGTCTCGTCAATGGGCTTGGTGGTGCCGCCTATCAGGTGAAAAGAGAATATGTCTTGGCGCGTCACGCGGCGTCCCTCGGACCCAAAGACGCGAAACTCGCGGAAGGGCCGCGCGCCCTCTTGATCGGGGAAAATAAGACGAATCTCCGATACGAGTACAGCCCTTCCTAGGTTGATCTCGATCCACCAGTCCTCTAAGGGCGCGTCCGAGTCGGGTTGCCAAAAGGTCTGGGCGCGACCGTCTATCGCCCGGCCAGCCGTTGAGAGATTGGTCCCGGCCTTCCACGCGCCGCCGCGCATCTCTTTGCCACTCACCAGTTCGTGGGTGAATTCGGCGGCATTGGCCGCGGCGTTGTGCACGCCCTTGAATTCGGCGGGAGTCACTGAGCCGGTTGGGGAAATTGCGAGGGTACCGGCCGGAAAGGTCCACTGCTGCCACTCGGCTCTGCGATCCACCCGGTACACTTCCAGATCGGCGCTCCCAGTCTGGGCGTACGCCACCAGCACGAGGGCCGCCAAACTCAAGCCCGCGAAGAGGAGGAACGTTTGGTGCGAGCGAATGCGCTGCATAGTCTCTCCTTTTTTAGTAGGCAACGCCCACTGCACCGAGACGCGTGAAGCGCTCGCGCTCGGCGTCGGCAGTCACCTCGGCGAGGTAGGTCCCCACAGGCACCGGATTGCCGCTGTCGTCGCGCCCGTCCCACTCCCAAACAAAAGAGCCGCTGCCGCGCGCGCCGGCAAACAAGGTGCGCACCCGCTGGCCGCCAAGCGAAAAAATCCGCACGGTCAACTGCACGGGTTGCTGGAGCTGGACCAAAGTACCGGAAATGCGCACGCGTTCGTTGATCCCGTCGCCATTGGGCGTTACCACGGCCGGCTGCACGGCAAAAAATGGCAGCAGGTTGCGCGCCGAAGCGGCCGTGGTCAGCACTCGTAGGTCATTGGTCAGGACCGTGGGGTTGGCGTCTCCGGGCAAGACCTGCTGCGGGGCCTCATCGCTTTGAGTGTCTAATACTCGGGCGCGAAAGAACGTGGACTGAACGAAAACTTCAGCGTCGAAGACGACGCGCAACGCACTCGGCGATTGGTGCGTCAGCCTTTGGCTGGGGAAGAACAGCTTCAGACTCTTCTCGCCCTCGACGACGCTGTCGGGCGCGGTGGCGACGGGCGGATCGCCGATGAACATTTCCCTGAACTGCGGCCTAGCGGGCGTGAGAATCTCCAAGGCGTCAAAGCCCACATCCGTCTCGCTGATGTCGGCGCGGATGTCGTAGGCAAACGTCGAGAGTTCGCCGGCCGGCACTCGGGGCTTGTTGCCCAAGGGGCGGGGGGTTTCCAGCGCGGAGATTTCCCCTATTAGCTGCTGAGCCAGCGGCGGGATGGAGTGCTCGACCACCAGCGAGTTGACCCGGATGCCGTCGAGGATGGAGTGGCTGGTGAGTGCGATTTCAAGCTGGAAGAAACGACGCGGGCTAGGCAGTTCAATCCGCTGGCCGGACTCGGCAAAGGGGGGCGACCACTCGCTCCAGTTGACTTGGTCGTCTTCGACCGGGCCGCGCACGTTCAGACCTAGCCGACCGTAGTCGCTCTCTGAGACTTCCTGCACATCGCCGGTGAAAACATTGACGATTTCGTAGAACACCTGCGGGGTATCGTCGCGGCCCGTGCGCATGCGAATGGAGATGTCTGCATCGGCCATTGGCTCGACATCGATGCGGCCTTCTTGCTGGCGCAAGGTCTCAGTCGTCCACAGCAGGCGGCTGAAGTTGGCCACTTCGCCTAAGTCGATAATCTTGGACCGATAGCGTCCCCCCGGCGGAAAGCCCGCTCCGTACACCTCGAACTCGGCGATCTCAAAGGGATTGGTCGAGGTCACGTTGAGTTGGATGTAGCGGACGAATTGCAAGGGGAAGGGAATTTGCGCCACGCTTTCCGTGGTGAAATCCACTTGGGTCAGCAGATTGTACACCGGCAGGTTTTCCGGCGTGAAGCTCACGCCGTCGCTGACCTGAACTTTATAGCCGCGAATGAAGTCGTCGGCAAAGGGCCGCCCGCGACTGTCGGCCCCTTCTGGTCGCGGGAAAAACGAGATGCGGTTGATGGGGAAGCGCGTACCCAAGTCAAAGAAAAAGGCCCGGCCCGCTTGCAGCACCCCGAAATCCTTGAAGCGATTTTCGCTGGAGGTCTGCGCGTCGCCATCGACGAGCGGGGCATTGCTCTGCTTGAAGGGCACGTTGTCCCACACCCGCGCCTCGGCCACCTCACTGACGAAGTCCAAGGGAAAGCCCTCGGTCCACCTTAGCTGCCGGACGATATTATCGTTGGGATTAAAACCCACCAACTGAATGGCCCCAGCGGCATCAAAGCTGATGGCCGTGGAGTTTAGCTCGTCGTCCTGCCAAGAGCGGCCCGCCCCGCCCAATTCCCACTGCCGCACCTCGCCCTCGGCCGCAGTGGCCCACCACGCGACAGCAGCGGCAAAAAACAGTTTGAATGCGGACACAAGCAATTCCCTCACTTTACTGCGAAATATAGCCCGTTCTAACCCAGAACCTCAACCCCAGAAAATCACATTGCCGACCATGCCAGTAAAGTGATCGACAAATAGGAAAAGGCCCCCCGGCACGATATGCCCGGCAATCATGCCCATGAA
>JAJEEZ010000039.1:0-8920 GCA_022820705.1 Candidatus Latescibacterota bacterium
GAATAATGGTCAAGTCGCCGGACTGAAACGGCTGCCCGATGACGGTTTCGGTTTGCACGATGCGGTGCAATTCGCCTAGAACGCGCTCGACTAGGGATTCTACGGACGATGCCATGAAAGACTCCTCGACTTAGTTCGGGGTACGGAAACGCGCGGCCAACAAGCGGTATGCCACCTGCAAGCCAAAGCGCCCCAAGAGCAAAATTAACAAGCCCAAGTGCAAATGAGCGACCAAGTCCAAGCGGCCAAAGGCCCCCGCGCGCACAAAATCCGGGCTGACGTTTATTTGCACCTTTCCCTTGTGCGCGGCAACCGCCTGTAAATAGCCATAGACCCGCCCGGTTTGCGCTGGGTCGGCAAATCCCAAACGGCCCTGGGCCCGCAGCTTTTTGAGCTGAATGATGCGCGGCAGGCTCGCCAATAGTCCAAGACTGGGCTTGATCAGCGGGCGCACGAGCGCGCGCAGGTTCCGTTCACTAGCTTTAGGCGCGGCCTCTCGCTTGGCTCGTCGCCGTGCTCTTTGCCTGCGCTTTGCTTGAGTCCGCAGCGGCAGGTAGGGGTACGGCAGGAATTGGCCCAAGAGTACGGGCGCGATGCGCAGGCCCTTGGGGCCCCATCGCAGCCCTAGCCCTAACCCTCCCCAGAAAAAGGACAGCCGCGCTCCCCATTCCCAAAAGTCCGGCAGTCCCTCGCGCCGACAGCGCAAGGCAAAAGTCATAGGGGCGCACAATGCACCGAGGCCGAGCACACCCAACGCACCCAATGCGGGTAATAGCCAGTCTAGCATGAATTTGTACAACCTAGCGGCGCACGCGGGTTCAGTCAAGCCTTTCTACGGATGCGGCTAGGGGCTAAACTGCCTTGACAGCACCCCCGTCGTACGTTAGGCTTGAATTAGACGTAAGTTACAGTTAAAAAGTGAGTTAGGCTTTTTTGATCAAAGGGCCGATACGCGGTAATAGCGACAAAAGGCGAACCGAATGGCAACCCAAAAGACAGTAGGAAGGCGCGTCCTTCAAAGCAGAGATTATGGAAGTTATTGGCGCGGGCTAGGGGTGGTCATCGCGCTGTGGGCGGCCGCGGTGCCGGTGAGCGCCCGCTCGACGCTCAGTGCGCGCCTAGACCAACCGGCGATTGCCGGACCGGCGTTGGATCAGCAGTCCATCCTCTATCTACACTACTTCCCCGGCGATGGCGAAGCCATAGTCAGCGCAGATCTACGGTGCCTCGGCAACGCGCAGTTGCAAAGAGTCCGCTCGGCACTAGGCAAGGCGCAGCTAGAAGCAGCGTCAATCAGTATAGACTATGCAGCGCGGCCTTTAGCCGAAGAACACATCGACACCCTCTACATCGACCTAGTCGCCGCTGAGTTGGGAACAATCGACTGGTCCGCAGCAATTCACTCCTCGCTCGACCCACAGGGTGCTCCGGCCCACCAGATCAAATTCGACCTAGCGGTGCGCCCGCCGCCCGCCATTTCGTGGTCCATTGAGCCACAGCGGGTCTATCAGGGCGAGCGCTTTGACTTGCGCGCGATTGTGCGCTTTGACGATGCACCGGCACCACCCTTAGAAGAACTGAACTGGAACTGGCCGCCGGAACTGAACTGGCCGGAGGGCGACGCTCCACAGGGCTGGGAGGGTAGCTTGGCCCCCGGGCAGGCCGATACGCTCTCTTGGACAGTACAAGTAGCTCCGGCCCACCTCGGCCCCCTACCATTGGCGGTCACTGCACAGGTCTCCGGCCAAAGTCCCGTAGAATTGGTAGCCCAGCACTTGCAGGTGGACCCGCTGCCCGTGATGGCATTGGAAGCTGGGTTTATGATGGCGGTGGAAGCTGGGTTTATGGAGGTGGGTAAGCGCGGGCCAATCACCTGTATATGGCGCAACGAGAGCGCCGAGCCCATCGCCCTCGCGGCCCTGCGCCTGCAGGTTGCGCCGGCGTTCTCGGATGTCTCCTTAATAGAAGGGCCGCCGGGCGCAGCACTCGCACAAAGCGACGAGGAAGCCGCACCGAGCCTGCTGGTGAGCGGCTTGGATAGCTTGGACGCGAGTGCAGCGATTCGGGTGACGCTCGAAGCTGTGCCGCAGCGCCCAGGGCCTTTTACTTGGCAGAGTGCCTGTAAGCCCTTGGGACGAGAGCACTTTATTCCCCTGCGTGGCGCGAACACAGTGCGCGTAGTATGGCAAGGAACGGCCCAATCCCCAGGCGGCACACAGCAAACGCCTACGGACTTGCAACTGATCAATCAAGCCTTTGTCCGCGCCCTAGACCACCAAATGGATGCCCTCCCTCTATCCCCGGGTACGCGGCTTTTCCTCCAAGCTGAAGACGAAAAGAACGAGGCTAATTGGGTCGTCGAGGACGCCCTGATCAAGACCTTGCAGCGGCGAGGCTATCAGGTGCTGGTGCGCCAGCCGGAAGACGCACCAGCCGACGTGATTTACTATCGGCTGGTCAGGGCGCGCGTGGTGTACTCGCCAGCAACCCGGCGGCTACTTCTCTGGGGAAACGAACAACGGCGCGATGCGTATGGCGACCTCTTTCTCAGAATAGAAACAGCCGCCGACCGCATCGTGCGCTGGGACCGCCGCGTCCAAGCCTATAGCTGGGACATGGTGTCTAAGGGGTTGAGCGGGGTCTTAGGCGGAGGCGACATGGTCGAACAAACGGTACTCAAACCAGAAAACAAAGCTATCGTGCGCGGCCTATCGGCCGGCATTCTCGGCGGGCTATTCTACATCTTCTTCGTTTTGTGACCTTCAAAACCTCTGGATGCGCCTCGGGGCCTCCTCTTGGGGCCGTCCATGTAGAGGGCACGTACTCGGCAGGACTTCGCCAGCGATGAAGATCTCCTCTCGCTGATCGGGACAAAAGCGAGTGGCGATCTTGTGGGTATCGTTGCAGACCGCGCGGCGCACGACGAGGTTTTCTGGGTAATCGAATCCACGATTCCTCAGGCTGCGATAAGGCTCCACGCTCTCATACGCCTCCTTCATAAACTTCGCCCATAAAGGCAGGGCCGCTGCAGAGCCTGCTTGCCTCGGCCAAAGACGGAGGCTGGGGTCGTCTATTCCGACCCAGACCCCAGCTACGAGATGGGGCGTAAAACCGATGAACCACGCATCCGTGTAGTCGTTGGTCGTGCCGGTTTTACCGGCTGCTTGCGACCGGAAGCCGTACTTCGTGCGGATGCCGAGTCCAGTGCCGCCGACTTCATCGACGGCCGAGCGCAGCATGTCCGCGACAACTACGGCCACGGCCGGCCGCAGCACTTCCTGCTTGCGACCGCTTTCCTGCGTGAAAAAGACATCTCCATCCTTGCGCTCCAAGCGACTGATGGCCATAGGTTCGACGTATATACCCTTATTGGGAAAGACTGCGTACGCAGCCACCAAGTCGAGGAGTAGCACCTCGCTCGTGCCGACGCCAATGGAGGGAATGGCTTGGATGGGCGTGGATATGCCCATGTTGCGGGCATAACTCCGAATCAGGGCCGGGCCGAGTTCGTCGGCCAGCTTAATGGAGATGAGGTTGCGCGACTGTTTCAGCCCTTCGCGCAGCGTCATCGGCCCCTTGAACTTCTTGTCGTAGTTTTCGGGGTCCCAAAACTGTTCGCGTCTGTGGTCCCACAGCGTAAAGGCATTGTCGTTGAGCACATCTACCGCAAAGCGGCTGTTGTCGATGGCAGCCGTGTACACGAAGGGCTTGAACGCGGACCCAGGCTGCCGTTTGGCTTGGGTGGCGCGGTTGAATTTGCTGTGGCTGAAGTCGCGGCCCCCAATCATGGCCAAGATGTGGCCGGTAGCCGGATCCATAGCCACGAAGGCCGCTTGGACTAAGGCCGAGTCGCGCGCGCTCTGAGACGCGCCTACGTCTTTTAGGTACTGATCCACCTTTTTCTGCACCTTGCTTATTTCAGTATCAAAGTGCTTTTCGGCGATCTGCTGCAAGCGCGAGTCGAGCGTAGTGTGGACCACAAAGCCCTCGCGATAGGTTGCCATGCCAAACTCGCGCTGCATTTGCTGACGGACGTGCTCGACAAAGTACGGGGCTATGCCATACGTCTCCTCGTGGCTGCCCCTGCGGGCGTCGATGGGTTCGTTGCGCAGGGAATCGCGCTCGGCGGAAGTAATCGCGCCGTTGTCGGCCATGCTGTACAGCACCAGATTGCGTTGCGTATGTGCGCGTTCGGGGTGGCGCAGGGGGGTATATCTATTAGGGGCCGGGAGCAGCCCGATGAGCAAGGCGCTCTCTTCGAGCGCGAGCTGATCGACTTCGCTGTCAAAGTACAGGCGCGCCGCCGACTTAATCCCGTAGGCACCGTGGCCGAAATAGACTGTGTTGAGGTACATAGTCATTATCTCGGACTTAGTGTACAGGCGCTCAATTAAAACAGCGGTGATCTGTTCGCGGATCTTGCGTGCGTACGTGGCCGCCGCATCGGCAAAGGAAGCACTGCTGCGCTGAGTGCCAACTTCGGCGAATATACTGCGGGCGAGCTGCTGGGTAAGCGTGCTGGCCCCTTGGCCGACGAGACGCCGGTCCCTGAGGTTGGCCAGTAGTGCCCCGGGGATGCGGTAGATATCAATGCCCCAATGCGAGAAGAAGCGCCGGTCTTCAGCCGCGAGGAGGGCGGCCCGCACGGATTCGGGGACTTCCTCATAAGTGAGGATCTCGCGATTTTCCTCGAGGAAGTCCTGCAAGTGGCGACCATCAGCCGAATACACGTTGGTGACCCGTTTGGGCCGGAAGCTCCAATCGTCGATGTTGGGCAAGTTGTCGTTGAATATCAGATAGGCACTCACGCCGACAACGGCGTACAAGGCGAGGAAGCAAGCGGTGTAGAGCAGCAGCCTCTTGAGCAGTGAGAGCGTAATCGCATCTTTTACCCCTTCTATCACCCTGCCTAGACGCTCTTTATTAAAATAGAGCAGTAGGAGACGAATCGCGCGATTCGCCTCTTCTATTGCCCTGCTCAGAAGCTCTCTATTCATAGTAGCCCTTGACCCAGCGCGTGTTGTATTCCTGTAAGTACTCTAAGTGCGCGCTAGTCTGCGGGTAGTGCTCGCTTGCTGGGTACGGGTAGCCGGACATGCCGTGAAAGGGCAGCGGCCCGACCGTTAGCGAGTGCGCCGAGTGCAGGTCCATGTCCTTGCCAAAGCCATCGGCGTACAGCAGAAACGAGCGCACCAGACCAGCCGCAGGCGGCGGCAAGGCGGCGAATTCAACAGTCAGTTCGTCGCCGTGGAACATGATGACAAAGCGGTCGTCAATGTCCTCGACCAGTTCCTCCACCGGACCGAAGCGGGTGAAGGCTCCGGCGTGGGTGCCCCAAGGCGCTTCTAACGCCAATTGATCGTAGTGATAGCGAAAAGCAAAGGTGCCCTTGATGGACGTATGGGCCGGATAGCCACGCCAGTGGAGGTCGCTTTGCGCCGGTTGCAGGCGGTGGACCACAAGCGGAACATCCGCAGCGTCGCCCACCAGCAATTGATCCCAGTAGAGCGCGGTGTTGGTCTCGATCCGCAGCCGGTAGTCGTCGGACGGGAACAGGCCCGCCAAGTCGAAGAGCGCGTGTTTGGGCAGGCCCGCCGGGCAACCCATATCCGCGCTGACTTCGATCCATCCTCCCTCGCCATCAGCTACGGACAAACGGGGCGGATACAGCGATAAGCCGCGCTGCGCTGCGCTCCAATTCGAGGTCGAATGCGCGTAATCGACCCACCCGTAGCCAAGCAAGACCGGATGGGCAAATTCGGACAGGTCGCCCAAATTCAGCTCTAGCGCATAGTCTTCGGCATAGCCGTGAATGTCGAGCTGATCAAAGCCGTCGTACCACTCGTCGTCGATCTCCTCCAGCGTGGCCAACACGTCCAGTCCCCGGTGGTCTTTGGCTGCTACCGGTGGGCGCAGATTGCGCAGAGGATAGAGTTTGAACTCCGGGTAAGGAGGCTGGGAAAGCAGGCGCTCGTTGGGATACACGTCGAACTCGGGCGGATGATCTACGGCCACTAGTTCGAGGGCATCGACGTAAATGATTTCCTCTAGCTGATTGGCTAGCTGCAAGACGTAATGGCCGTCCTTAGGAGCCAGCGGCCCCAACCGAACGTACTCGTCAGTGTCGGGCTGGTAGTACTGGCCCGGAGCGGTCAAATAGCCAATAATGGCTCCCCCTAAAATGTCGGTGACAAAGCGATAGCGCTCGCCGTCCCAAGCGTAGAGAATCGGGCACGAAGTGCCCTTGCGGTCGAGTTCGGTCAGTTCCAGCCGCTGTCCGGCTCCAGTGGCCAACTCGGTCTGGCGCACGCCGCCGGGCCAGAGGATGCGGATGAATTCGACCGAATCGCTCTGTGCCAAACCAAAGTGGAGCACACCTGCGTACCCTTCGCTGCGAATCTCGCGCTTTTGGAGGCGATGAGTGGTTTTCACCTCCACCTTGGCCCCGACACCGTCGCGGTTGCTGTTAAGCCCTTGGGCGGCAATCTCGATCCAGCGCCCCCCTTCGCTTTGGTTGTGCAGCACCCGGCCACCCGCCCAAATATCCACGCGACCATCGCCGTTGAAATCGGCCACGAGCACCGCCCCACCCGGCTCGTCAATCGGGGATTGCGGATGGAACTGACCGCCGCCGTACGCCAGCGGTTGCAGCCGCTCGTCCTCACAGGCCAATAAGTCGAGGTCGCCGTCGTTGTCGAGGTCAGCGGGAAGCAGCACCCGCCCACCGGACGCCGCCGTTGCCTCGGCCCGAACGAAGGCACGACCGGCTTGGTTGATATGCGTTTCCACGGCACCGTTAGCCGCGACCGCCAAGTCCATATAGCCGTCTTGGTCAAAATCCTCGACAGCCAAGCCCACGCCCTGCACGGCACCCAAGCCCAAGGCTTCAGCGATCTCCGAGAACGTGCCGTCGCGATTGTTGGTTTGCACTTGCAGGCCCTCAGCCGAAAGCAGAACTATATCCACGTCGCGGTCGTTGTCGAGGTCGGAGAATGCAGCCCGATCCGCCGCGACCGGACCGGCCGGTTGGCCCGTAGCAGCAAAGCGGGCCTCTCCATCGTTGGCCAGCAGCGAGACGCTCGGGCCGAGTACAAGCAGGTCCAAGTCGCCATCGTGATCGGCATCGCCCAGCGCGACACCAGTCGAAGCCACAGACAGGTCTTCCCCGTCAGCCCATTCGCCGTTAGCCGCTCGATAGAGCAGAGTTCCGCCCGCGCCGCTGAGAACCAAATCGGCGGTCCCATCGTTGTCGAGATCACCGGAGATCGCACCAGTCGCCCCAAAGCCATCGGGCACCGTCGGAGCAGTGAGCATTTCCCCTGTGCCGCCAGCGTACAAGTGCATGCCCTCGGCCCCGGCCAAGACATCCGGCCGGCCATCCGCGTCAAAGTCGCCCAAGGCAGCAAAGCGCACCGGACCAGTCGCCGGACCAGTCGCCGCAAAGGCAAAAGGCCCGGCCACATCGTCCTGACTCGGATCGCCGCCACCGGCATCGGCCACGGCCTCGGCGTATTTGCCCTGCCCCTGATAGGACGAAGAAACGCCTTGGTGGCCGGCTTGGCTGAGCTGGTTGAAATGCTCCAAGGTGCTCTTCCACTCCTCCTCGCGCCCAAGCCGCCGATAGAGATTAGCCAGTCCATAGTACGCCGACACGTTGTAGGGATCGAGGCGGATGGCCTCCTTGAAGTCGGCGATAGCGGCCTCGCCCTCGTTTAGCTTGGCCCGCATCTGCCCCATGTAGTAGCGCACGTGAGGGTCGTCGCGGTCGGCAGCGGCGACCTTTTGCAGAGCGGCGAGGGCCTTGTCGTGCTCCCGACCTTGGGCATTGTAGATCAGACCCAGCGCGTAGTTGGCGTGGAGGAGGTCGGGGTCGATGGCAATGGCGGTTTGCAGGGCCGTGGCGGCGCTGTCGTACTTGCCGAGGGCGTAGTACGAAATGCCTAAATTGGCCTGCGCACTAGCGTAGTCTGGAGCCAAGGCGAGGGCGCGGGCAAACTCCTCTCGACCGCGCGTGTAGTTGTGTTGATCCATATAGACCACACCCTGATTATTGTGCCAACGCGCCTTAGGAGGCCAAGCCGGCGACTCCTCGGGCGGCCCCTGTTCACAGGCCACTCCCAAGAGGGCCGCGACGAGAGATAGCAGAGCTTGGCGCACCTTGACGCTTATTCGGGGCATGGTTATATTTTTTCCTTCCATAGCGATCCATTTCGCGTGATTTTCGAGCGAGAGTAGCTCAGTTGGTAGAGCTCCACGTTGCCAACGTGGTTGTCGCGGGTTCGAGTCCCGTCTCTCGCTCCATTTTTTTGCCTCAACCTCCATTTCAATATAGTTAAAACCCCCATTGAGAAAAGCGGACCCGGCCTTGCGTCGGATCGATTTCTAAGGAGTCCACGCTCAATTTCCAGAGGGATCCAACGGATCATCAAAGCGCTGGCCAAGCCGGAACAAATCGCCCAGTGGGTTTTCGCGGTCCTCCAGAGCGTCGGCTATAACCGGGCCAATGGAACCGCCGAATTTAAAGCCGTGGCCGCGGCCAAGCCGAAAATGCCGGCTCCCACAATGCCGACGCGCATGGGCTAGGGCTTCTCAGTGCGGCGCTCGCGAATTTGCAGCAGGGCCGGCAGCAGGGTGACAGACGTGATAAAACAGGACCCCAAGCCCACCAGCGAGAGCACGCCAATCGACGTGAGCGCCGGATGGATGGCCGGCACCAATCCCGAGAAGCCAACCATCGTCGTCAGCGACGTACCCAATAGCGCGAGCCCGGTCGTGCGCAACACTAAGCGCAGCGAGCCGCGGCCGACTTCTTGATAGCGGTGGAAGATGTGCACGCTGTTATCAACGCCCATGCCAATGATCGTCGGAAAGGCGACCATGTTGTAGAGGTTGAGCTTGATGTCAAAAGCATACATGAAAC
>JAJEEZ010000036.1:0-6480 GCA_022820705.1 Candidatus Latescibacterota bacterium
TCGCAAGGTCGAGATTGCCGGCAATACCAAGACGCGGGAGAAGGTGATCCGGCGCGAGATCGAATTGCGTCCGGGCGATATTTATCAGCAAAATCTCGTTCAAGAAAGTCAGCGGCGCATAATGCTGTTGAACTTCTTCAAGGATGTGCAAATCCAGCCCCAATACAGCACTGGTGAGGACGAGCGGCTGGTGGATATGGTGTTTAACGTTGATGAGCGGCAGACGGGGCAAGCGTCTATGGGGGCGGGGTATTCGGACCGCGACAAGATGGTAGGCCAAATCGGCCTGCAGATTCCCAATTTCCGCGGCATGGGTCAGAGCTTAGACTTTAACTGGGAATTCGGCACTCGGCGCGAGCAGTTCCTCGTCGGTTTTACCGAGCCGTGGCTCTTTGACACCCCGACTAGTCTGTCGGCGCGCGCTTATACGCAAAACCTCCGTTACTACGACTACCGGAGCTCCAGCTATCGGCTAACCAATAGCGATTTCCTCTGGAAATCCAATAGCAAGTCGATCAATGTGCGCGTGGGCCGGCGGTTGAAGAAGCCTGCTAATTCCAGCCTTGCGCTGGGTTATCGCCTTCGCACCCAAGGCTATTCCGACTTTGCAGACAGTACTATATTTGCGACAAATCCCCGCTACCAAGATCAGCTTACGAGTCGCTTTGAGTTGATTTATACTCGTGATACGCGCGACCGGGCTGAGTTCCCGACCAAGGGGACGGTTTTTAGCTACACTCCATCGGTCGCCTCCTCAATCATTGCCGGCGATGTGGATTACCACAACCACGAAGTGATTTTTAACTACTATCGACCGAGTTGGTGGAAGTTCGTCTGGAGTTTGGAGACCAAAGTCGCGGTTATCGATGGTTTTTCTAACTGGGACGACGAGAACATTTCTCGCTATGATCTGTTTACTCCAGGCGGTATTGATTACTGGGACGGACAGGTCCGGGGCTATCCGGATTACTCCGTAGGTCCGAAGGACGAATTCAGCGGGATTCCGCTCGGCGGCCGCTCGATGATGGTGTTGAACCTAGAGTACCGCTTTCCGATAGCCGAGCAGCAGGTGTACGGCATCCTCTTCGCAGACGCGGGCAATGCTTGGGCGACGATTCCCGAGCTCGACCCCTTGAACCTTAGGCGCTCGCTGGGCTTTGGTTTTCGCGTCCAGACGCCGATGCTGGGGATGATCGGCTTCGACTTCGGCTATGGTTTTGACCCTGAGAAAGATAAAGATGGGAATGAGGGGCCTAGAGGCTGGAGGACCCACTTCCAGTTTGGGCCGCAGTTTTACTAGGCTCTGATCTCAGGGGCACAAGACGAAGCCCAAGATGTCGTCTGGCATCTTGGGCCTTCTTATGTCCGCTGTTTCACAAAATTCTGCTAGGTCGTATCTTATACAATTTACTTGAGCGAAAGAAAACAGCGGATTATACAAAAACGGATCGACGCAGGATTTTTCATGGCCAAACAGTTGATCTGCATACTTGTCTTGATCGTTCTGATTTCGCTTGCCGGGTGTGTCCCTGGCGACGGGAAACACACTGAAGCGAATCCCGCCGGGTTTTTCTGGGGACTCTGGCACGGTTGGATCGCTCCCATATCGCTCATCTGGGGATTATTTAACTCCGACATTCGCCTCTATGAACCGCAAAATACAGGCTGGTGGTACGATGTTGGGTTTTACATTGCCGTTATCAGCGGCTTTGGTGGTCTCTCGTTGAGGCGGCGCAAGCGATCTAAGGTCAAGGTGCAGATCAAATAGCAGCCTGAGATCCGTTGCAGCGAGAGTAGCGCAGTTGAATTAAAAGATGAACGCAACTTCAATCCCATTGATTCCCGTCCATAAAGAGGAGTACGTATGAAACGCGCCCTATTGTCCGCCCTCGTCGTGGCTTGTTGCGCCACAAGTGCCTTGGCTCAGTTGAAAATAGGCTACATTGATTCGGAAGT
This sequence comes from Candidatus Latescibacterota bacterium, assembly GCA_022820705.1. Classification (GTDB taxonomy): domain Bacteria; phylum Latescibacterota; class UBA2968; order UBA8231; family UBA8231. The sequence goes on from JAJEEZ010000036.1 coordinate 1,957, forward strand.
GCTCAAAGAGCGCCTGCCCGAATTCCGGGATGCGCAGCGCACGTTGGACCAGCTACGCCAAGACTACGAGAACCAAGCCAAGGACCGCGAGGCCAAGCTGCTTAAGATGCAAGAGGATTTTCGGCGGCAGGAATTGCTGTTGAGCGAGGCGAAAAAGGCGGAACTACAGGCCGAGTTCGATACCAAAGGGCAGCAGCTTCAACAGTTTATCCAAGAGAAATTCGGCCCCGAAGGCGAGCTGATGCGCAAGAATATCGAGCTTTCCGAGCCGATCTTCCAAAAAATCAACGATGCCATTCAGGGCATGGCCGAGGAAAAGGACTACGACTTTATTTTTGACGCCGCCGCGCCTTCGAGTGGGCTGGTTTTTGCCAAGGAAGAGTACGATCTAACCGAGCAGTTACTGGAACTAATGGAGAAGGAAAAAGAAGAGGAGCAGGAGTGAATTTAACGGAAATTCTCGACCTATTGCCGCACCGCTATCCGCTACTGCTCATCGACCGCATCCTCGAATTGGAACCTGGGGAACGCGTCGTGGCCTTGAAGAACGTGACGGCCAACGAATCGTTTTTTCAAGGACATTTTCCCGGTTATCCGGTCATGCCCGGAGTGCTGATCGTCGAGGCACTGGCGCAAGCGGGTTGCGCGATGATGCTGAGCGGCGTGGAAAATCCCGGCTCCAAGGTGCCTTTTTTTGCCGGGATTGATCGCTGCAAATTTCGCCGCCCGGTCGTGCCGGGGGACCAGCTGCGACTGGAGCTAAAAGTGCTAAGGCAGCGGGGCGGATCCTGTAAGTTGCAGGGACGAGCACTGGTGGGGGAGGAAGTGGCGGCAGAAGCGGAGATTATGGCGGTCTTGGGAGAACGGGAAGGTCGTTGAGGAGCACCTGATGGATCGCCTTTATCACGTCCTCGAAGCGCAGCAATTCGACCTAGACTTGATAGACGCCATTTTCTCCACGGCCCAAGAGATGGAGCAAGTAGTTCAGCACTACGGATCCAATATCCTCAATCGCCGGGTCATGGCAACGCTGTTCTACGAGCCTAGTACGCGCACGCGGCTGTCCTTTGAGTCGGCGATGACGCGGTTGGGTGGGGCCGTCATTACGACTGAGAGCGCACAGGAATTTTCTTCGGCGGCCAAAGGAGAGACCCTCGAGGACACTATTCGCGTCATCGCCGGGTACTCGGACGTGATCGTGTTGCGACACTACGAAAGCGGGGCTAGCAACCGAGCTGCTGCTGTCACTGGCATCCCGGTGATCAACGCCGGCGACGGTGCCGGACAGCACCCGACCCAAGCCTTGTTGGACCTCTTTACTATCCAGCGCGAGATCGGACGCCTCAAAAAAATTACAATTGCTCTGGTGGGAGATCTGGCCAATGGACGGACGGTGCGTTCGCTGTGCTATCTGTTGGCCAAATACGAGGGCGTTAAGATGTACTTCGTCGCGCCTGAGATAGTGAGGATGAAGGACGATATAAAGGAGTATTTGCAGCGGCACCAGGTCCCTTTCGAGGAGGTGGACGATCTACATGAGGTGGCGAAGCAGGCCGATGTCGTCTATCAGACGCGCATCCAAAAGGAGCGCTTTGGCGACCGCACTGGAGAATACGAGCAGGCGAGAGGTAAATACATTGTCGACCGCTCGGTGATGAACTGTATGCAGGAACACGCTGTTGTCATGCACCCGCTGCCGCGCGTCGATGAGATTGACCCGGAAGTGGACACAGATCCGAGGGCGGCCTATTTTCGCCAAGCCCACAACGGGCTGTACGTGCGCATGGCTCTTTTGCGGATGATTCTCGCTTGACCTTGGTGGTATCGCCGAATATATTGCCGACAACTGCTTCTTATTCTTAGGAGGATATATAGATGGGTTCGAGTAAAGGTAGAATGAGAGATAAGGAATTGAGGAGCCGGCGGCAGCGGCGCAAAAAGCGCTTGAAGCAACGTGCTCAGGAGGCCAAGCTGGCACCGAGGAAGAAGTAATAGCTAAAGCTAGAGGCCACCGGCCCTGCTTAGGAGAGCCGACAGATGGGCTGTCGGCTCTTTTTGTATTGGAGGAGAAATGGAAAGGGCCCTGCGCGTCGCCATCGCCGGTGCCAGCGGCATCGGCAAGCATCACGCCAAGTGGTTCCACCGCGCCGGTGCACAAGTCGTCGGCTTTTGGGGCCGCAGTCGGGAAAGTGCTGCTGCCACAGGGCGCGTTCTACGCGATATTTTTCCCTTTTCGGGCCAAGGCTATTGGGACTTGGACCGGCTGCTGAGCGAAGAAACGCCCGATGTGGTTGATGTCTGTCTGCCGAACGAGGCCCATTTCGACTGTGTCAAATGCGCTCTTGAACGGGGTTGTCACGTCCTCTGCGAAAAACCCTTAGTCTGGCATTCGGATGGGCCAAAGCAGACGCAGATGCAAGGGCGAGCCTTGGTTGATTTGGCTAGGCAAACCAATCTGCACTTGGGCGTTTGTACTCAATACGCTGCTGTGCTACCCTACTACCGGCAGCTATACGAAGAAGCCCGTGGGGCGCTTGCTACCGTAGAATCCTTTTACGCGGAAATGGAAACCTTGGCGCGGGGGCGTCGCCGCAGCGCCGCAGAGGTGTGGATCGATATGGCTCCCCATCCTTTGAGTATGCTATTGGCTTGGATGCCCGACGGGGTCATTGAGCCTGAGTCGCTACAAGTGGTGTCGGGGAGCGGAGAAGTGCAAGCCTGTTTCAGTTTTGCCGATTCGGCGGGAAGTTGTAGTTGTGAAATCATCGTCCGCGATCTGCACGCAGGCCAACCCCTGCGGCGGTTCGGCGTCAATGGCTTTTTGGTCGATTGCGCAGGGCGGTCTGCGTCAGACGGAACTTATTGCTCGGTGCTCAGCACCGGTGAATCAGAGCTAATCGGCGATGATTTCATGTCGCTACTCATCGCCCGGTTTGCTGAGTCGGCAATACAGTCCGAAATAACGCCGCTTGTATCCGGCGAAGTTGGGTTGCGCAACCTTGAACTCCAGCTACAAGTTCTGCAGAACGCCTAAGGGTGAGACGGGAGCAGGCCGCAGCGGTTGAGTGTAACTACCGTCTCGATGTACCGACTTGACCTGCTAAGCCCAATAGTTAGAGGAGAGGTAGAATGGGAATCCCACAGCACAGTATAGAGGACCAATTCGCAGCTTTAGCCGAGATGCTCTCAAGTCAAGGGGTCGAAGTCGAAGACGTCAAAGCCAAACTCAAAGCCCAAGAGATCGAGACGCCCTCTTGGGGATATGGCAATTCTGGGACGCGCTTTGGCGTTTTCAAACAGCCCGGTGCCGCTCGCGATGTCCACGAGCGGCTTTCCGATGCGGCCCAAGTACACAAGGTGACGGGTGTCTGTCCCGGCGTGGCTTTGCACATCCCGTGGGATAAAGTGGATGACTACGACGCTCTGGGGCAAGAAGCGGCGGAATTGGGCGTGTGCATTGGGGCAATTAATCCCAATGTCTTCCAAGAGCCCGAATACAAATTAGGCAGTTTTGGCCATCGGGACCCGGCTGTGCGTCGCAAAGCGCTCGATCACATGCACGAGTGCGTGGATATCATGCAGCAGACAGGGTCCACCGTGCTGAGCCTTTGGTTTGCCGACGGTACGAACTATCCGGGCCAAGACGATATTATCGAACGCAAGCGGCGCTTTGAAGAATGTCTGAGGGAGACGCACGCCATGCTGCCCGAAGGGACGCGGATGCTCGTTGAATACAAATTCTTTGAGCCGGCATTTTACCATACTGACATTGCCGACTGGGGTATGGCGCTAAATTTCGCCACTAAGGCCGGGCCGCAGGCCGAAGTGCTTGTTGATCTAGGGCACCATCCCCTTTCCACCAATATTGAGCACATCGTGGCCTTGCTCCTCGACGAAGGTCGGATGGGTGGTTTTCACTTCAACAACCGCAAATACGCCGATGACGATGTGACCACCGGGTCGGTAAACCTCTACGAGGTCTTTCTGATTTACCACGAGATCCTCAATGCTGAGCGGCGTGGTGCCGCAGCGGCGAATATCGCCTACATGATTGACCAAAGCCATATTATCAAGCCCAAAGTCGAGGCGATGATTCAGTCGGTGCTCAATATCCAGATAGCCTATGCCCGTGCACTGCTGGTTGACCGTACGGCACTAGCTGAGGCCCAGGCGGAGGACGACGTAGTGGCGTGCGAAGAAATCTTGCGCAATGCCTATGACACGGATGTGCGGTCCCTGTTGGCGATTGTGCGCCAAGAGCTGGGAGCCGAGGCGAATCCTCTAGATGCCTATCGTCGCAGCGGTTATTTCGAGCGCATTGCCCAAGAAAGGCAGGGCGATTTGAAGGGGGCCGCTAGCTGGGGTTGATATGGGAGCGTTGTGTCGGTTTTGTCTTTGGGGCCGCTATTTTTCTTAACAAGAAGTTGACAAAAAGATAGTTGTGTAGCATATTATGAGGCCGCTCGATACTTGAGCAATTTTGATCTTTGAAAATCGAATAACGTACATGAGGGTCCAGCGTCG
>JAJEEZ010000522.1:0-3090 GCA_022820705.1 Candidatus Latescibacterota bacterium
GCGCAACGCGCCAAGATAGAGTCCCTGCTCCGCGAGCGCGCTCCTTACTACGACCAAGCTCACATCGAGCTGTACACTACGCAGGCGCAGACGCCTGAGGACACAGCCGGGCAACTTCTCGCTTTGTTGGAGAGCTATGCAAAGAATTGACTTAGACATCCCGGGGGCTGCATATCCCATTTTCGTCGGCCACGATATCTTAGGAGAATTAGGACCGCGCTGCCGCGACTTGGATTTGGGTCGGCAGGTCGCGCTAGTGAGCGACGAGATTGTGGCCGCGCGATACCTGCAACCGGCGGCCGCCAGCTTGCGCGCTGCTGGGTTTGAGGTGTTGGAGATTGTCTATGCCGGGGGCGAGGAGGCTAAGAACCTGCACGGGGCCGAGGGCATTTTCACGCAGATGATTGCGGCCGGGTTCGACCGCGGCGCTTGGGTCGTGGCGCTCGGTGGCGGCGTGGTCGGCGACATGGCGGGCTTTGTGGCCTCTACCTATTTGCGCGGCGTGCCCTATGTACAGGTGCCGACGACCATTGTCGCGCAGGTGGATTCGAGCATTGGCGGCAAGACGGGGGTCAACCACGCGCTGGGCAAAAACCTGATCGGCACCTTTCACCAGCCGCGCTTGGTCTTAGTCGATACCAATGCGCTGCACTCGCTGCCGAGGCGGGAGCGAATCGCGGGCATGGCCGAGGTGGTCAAGCACGGGCTGATCCGCGACGCCGCGCTCTTCGCCTTTTTGGAGGAGCACTTGGAGGAAATCGTGGATATGACGCTGGTGCCGGAGACCTTGGACTGGCTCATTGGCCGCAATGTCGAGATCAAGGCCGAGGTGGTGGCTGCCGACGAGAAGGAACAGGGCTTGCGGGCCATTCTCAATTACGGGCACACCATTGGCCATGCGATTGAGGCCGCCACGGACTACAGCCGCTACCGGCACGGGGAGGCGATAATTTTGGGCTTGATCGCCGCCGGAGAAATCGCCTGTCGCGAGGGGTTTTGGCCCGAAGCGGAACGGCAGCGGCAGGATGCGTTACTGGAGCGGTTGGGGGTGCCTGGGGGGTTGGCTGAGGTGGAGGCGGAGCGGATTTTGTCCTGTGCCAAGGCCGACAAAAAGCGGGTAGATGGGCAGTTGCGGTTTGTGCTGGGGCGGCGGATTGGGGAGGTGGAGGTTGTGGAGGGAATAACCGATGACACGGTGTGCGCGGCCATTGCATACGCGCAGCGCGTTTCGGCTGAGACTTCGGCGTGAGCTCAGTCGAACGCTCAACGTCGAAGCCTTTGGCGAGGGATGAGATAGCAATGCGGCATGATTGCGGCGGATCGTCTTATGCATCCTATTCTGCGTCCATCTGCGGATCACCTTGTACACGATGTAGGATTGCTATATGAGCGAAAACCAGCCTCACAAAGTTCACTTAGTCAGCTTGGGGTGCCCGAAAAACACGGTCGATTCCGAGCGGATGCAGGGGCTTTTGCAGGGCCATGCCTATCAGATGACGGACGCGCCGGAAGAAGCGGATGTGGTGGTGGTCAATACCTGCGGCTTTATCGAGCCGGCCAAAGAGGAGTCCCTCGCCGCGATTATGGACGCGCATCGGCTCAAGCAAGAGGGTCAGTGCGAGGGGGTGATCGTCACGGGGTGTCTATCGACGCGCTACTACGAGGAGCTGGCGCAGGAATTGGTGGAGGCCGACAAGCTGCTGACGATTGCGGATGAAGCTGACATCGTCCACCACGTTGACGATGTGTTGGGCGTCCAGCGGCCTGGGTACTTGGCCAGCTTGCCGCGGACTTCGCTGACGCCCAAGCACTGGGCGTACTTGCGCATATCGGACGGCTGCGATCACCAATGCGCCTTTTGCGCCATTCCCGCCATTCGCGGGCGGCACGTGAGCGAGCCAATCGAACAGCTCGTGGCCGAGGCCGAGCGGCTGGCCGCGGAGGGGGTGCGGGAGCTGGTGTTGGTCTCGCAGGACTCGGTGCGCTACGGGGCTGACCTCTACGGCCGGCCGCAGCTCGTGCGCCTTTTGCAAGCGCTCGCCGAGGTGGAGGGCATTGAGTGGATGCGCTTGATGTACACCTATCCGGCGTTTTGGACCGAGGAACTGATCGACTTCTACGCTACGTGCGACAAGATGTGCCGGTACATCGACATGCCGCTGCAACACATTTCCGACCCGGTGCTCAAGCGCATGAAGCGGGCGACGACGCGCCAAAAGACGCTCGATTTGTTGGCGCGATTGCAGGAGCGGCTGCCGGGGGCTGGGCTGCGCTCGACGTTCATCGTCGGTTTTCCCGGCGAGACCGAGGACGATTTTGCCGCCTTGCTGGAGTTCGTGGCCGAGACGCGCTTTGACTACGCGACTGGCTTTCTCTACTCGCCGGAAGATGGGACTTCGGCGTATGCGCTCGGCGACCCGGTCAGCGAGGAGGTCAAGCAGGAGCGCTACAGCCGCCTGACGCAACTGCAAGAGCGCGTGGGCACGGAGAAAAACGACGGGCTTGTTGGCACGCGGCAGCAGGTCTTGGTCGATGCGCGCGTGGGGGAGATGTGCTATGGGCGGATGGAACGCGACGCTCCGGAAATCGACGGCCAAGTAGTAATCGCCGAGGGTACGCCTCCGGTGGGTTCTTTCGTCGAAGTGGAGATCACCGCGGCCGCGCCCTACGAGCTGAGTGCTAAGGTGGTGGGAGAGCCGCGTTGAATAAGGCGAGGCCGCGCGACATTGCCGTGGATGGCCGGGCCGGCGAGTTGGTCATTGGGTGGAGCGATGGCCGCGAGAGCCGCTATAGTTTGGAGGGGTTGCGGCGCGATTGTCCCTGCGCCCACTGTCGGGAAGTGCGCGACGCGAGCGAGGGCGGGTTGACGCTCTTGCAGCCCGAAGCCGTGTCGGCCACGGCTGAGGTGAAGGGGGTTAGCTACGTCGGGCGCTACGGCATTCGCATTGAATGGGCCGATGGGCACGACCACGGCATTTATACGTTTGAGTTTTTTCGCGCGTTGGATGCGGGCGGATGAGATTCGGAGATTTTTTATCTAGCGGGATATAAGTTTTGACCAGCCAGCATTGCAAGTGCTGTAGCGGCGGC
>JAJEEZ010000084.1:0-6017 GCA_022820705.1 Candidatus Latescibacterota bacterium
TAATGAGCCGCCATAGGCGGCAATTGCCCCAAATGGGATACACTAATGAGTAACGAAGGAAACGCGAAGATTCTAGCGCAGCACTTTACACCCCCAGCAGTCGCGCAGTTGGTTTGGGACGCAGTGCGTACGCTTGCGGGAAAAAATCTGGGGGCTGGAGCGCGCGTGATTGATCCAGCAGCGGGCGAAGGAGCGTTGTTGGGCGTTGTCGGACGAGCCTATCAGACCACAGGCATTGAGATCGACGCGGGGCTAGCCGAGCAGGGACGCAGCCAAGCGGATCGCTTTTACACCGGAGACGGCTTACTCGGCACCTTGCCCGAGGTGGCGGACGAGACGTTTGATTGCGTGCTGGCCAATCCGCCTTTTGGCAAGTTGGGGCCGATGTTGCCCTTGTTGGGGGCCGATGGCCCCTGTCGGCTCGCCCAGCGCTTTGAACTGCTCGATGGACAAAAGCAGATGCGCTCCTTTCCGGTGGAGTTGCTTTTTATTGAGCGCGCCCTGCAACTGACCCGGCCCGCTGGCTGGCTGGCCCTGATATTGCCCGAAGGATTTCTCGCCAATGCCCGGCGGCAGGGCGTGCGCGACTGGTTGTTAGCGCACGCTGAAGTACGGGCTGTCGTCGCCCTGCCTGGAGCCTTCAACAAGGTGCAGACGGCCTTGGTAGTATTGCGCCGCAGCAAGTCACTGGCCCGGACCAAGGCGCGGCTGATCGCACCAGTCGGGAAGAGGCCGAGCGTAGAGCAGTACGCGCAGCACGTCCGGCTCTTACTCAGCGCATCGGCTAGCCGCGAATCGGAGGCCGCGATCCTGAGCATAGGACAGCGCGCGTTGTGCGCCCAGCGTTGGGATCCGCGCTTCTGGCAGGGGCGCGCTGCCGTGCGCCGCTTGGCGGGCCGCTTGCGACTGGTCCCGTTGGGGGAGTACATCTGTCATTTGACGTACGGGCCAATTGTTACGGGTAGCCATCCTCAGCACGTAGAAGCCGGAGTGCCAGTCATCCGGCAGGGCAACATTGCCGAAACCGGGCTCGACGAGCGTGCGCTGTTGTGTGTCGCGCCCGCAGGTGTGCACGATCCCCCGCGCAGCCGCGTGCGCCCCGGGGACTTGCTGTTGTCGCGGTCTGGATCTGGGGCCTTGGGGCGGAATCGCCTCGCGGTGTATTTGGGGAGCAAGCCGGCCAATGTGGGTTGCTTTGTCGATTTGATCCGCTTAGAGGGACTCAATCCGTTTTACGCTTGGTTTTTCTTTAAGACGCGGTTAGGCCGCGAGCAGATCGCCGCCTACGCCAATGGGGTGGGCACGCCGAATATCAGCTTTGGCGAAATCCGCGCGTTGCAGATTGCGGCCTTGCCCACGGCCTATCAGGACGGGCTCGAAAGGCGCTATCGGGAGCAAGTTTGGCCTCTGCACTGCCGCCGCGATAGGACGGACATCCGCGCCGAGGCCGAGCGGTGCTTCCGCGCCATCGTCGGCGATCTAGAAGACTACCTACAGACGCGGACCTCTGCGTAGCTCTATCGCCAATGCCCAGCGGATCGTATTATTAATACCATGTCCGATCCCAAGCACACCAACCGCCTCGCCGACGAATCCAGCCCGTACTTGCGCCAGCACGCCCACAATCCCGTCGATTGGTATCCCTGGGGTGAGGAGGCGCTGGCCGCGGCCCGGGCCGCCGACCGGCCCATCTTGCTCTCAGTGGGGTATTCGGCCTGTCATTGGTGCCACGTCATGGAGCGCGAATCCTTTGAAAACGAGCAAATCGCCCAGCGCATGAACGAGTATTTTGTCAACATCAAAGTCGATCGCGAGGAACGGCCCGATGTCGATGAGATTTACATGACGGCCGTGCAGGCCATGACCGGCCAAGGGGGCTGGCCGATGACGGTGTTTCTAACGCCGGATTTGCAGCCTTTTTACGGCGGGACCTACTTTCCCCCCGAAGATCGCCACGGGCGACCGGGCTTTCCGAGGGTGCTGCAAGCGATAGCGGATTACTACCGGGAAAACCGCGCTGGCGTCGCCGAAAAAACCGCCGAACTCATGCGCGCACTCCAGCAACACGCCGAGTTTTTGACGCCGGGCGGCATTCCTGGAGAAGAGGTTCTCGACGGGGCTTGTTCGCAACTAAATCCACGTATGACGCTAGGTTTGGCGGATTTGGCGGTGCGCCCAAATTTCCGCCGAGCATGAGCTTGTCCCTGCTGTTGCGGCGCTATGTTAGGCGAGGCGATCAGCGCACGCTAGAAATCGCGGAGCACACGCTCAAGTGCATGGCTAGGGGAGGGATGTACGACCAGCTTGGCGGGGGTTTTCACCGCTATTCGGTAGATGAGCGCTGGCTCGTGCCCCACTTCGAGAAAATGCTCTACGACAACGCCTTATTGGTGTGGACGTATCTCGAAGCCTATCAGGCGACCCAAGACGAATTCTACCGCGAAGTCGTCGAGCACACCCTCGGCTATGTGCTGCGCGAGATGACGCAGCCCGAAGGAGGCTTCTACGCGGCGCAGGACGCGGACAGCGAGGGCGAAGAAGGCCTGTTTTTTACTTGGCTCTTAGAGGAGATTGAGGACCTGTTAGGCGAAGAAGATGCCGCGCTTTTTGCCCGCTATTACGGTGTTGTGCCCGAGGGCAACTTCGAGCACGGGCGCAATATCTTGCACGTGGAAAACGAGTTAGAAGGGGTTGCGCGCTTTCTCAAGGTAGAGCCAGAGCGGCTGGCGCAAGTCGTAGAGCGCGGGTGCGAGGTGCTGCTGGCGGTGCGGCAGGAGCGCGTGGCCCCCGGACGCGACGACAAAATTCTGACGGCTTGGAACGGGCTGATGATCAGCGCGATGGCCCGCGCCTATCAGGTTATAGGGGAGGATCGCTATCTACGAGCGGCTGTCGAGGCGGCAGACTTTATTTTACAACGCATGGTCTGCGATGGCTGTCTCCTGCACACCTACAAGGATGGTCGGGCGCGGATTCCGGCCTATCAGGACGATTACGCTTGTCTAGTCAACGGCTTGCTCGACCTGTATGAGGCGAGTTTTGAGTTGCGTTTCTTTGCCGCAGCCGAGCACTGGGCCGCCGAGATGGTTGCGCGGTTTTGGGATGGGGAGCACGGGGGATTTTTCTATGCGGGGGCCGAGGCGACCGACTTGATCGTGCGCACCAAGAACCCATTTGACAACGCCACGCCCTCGGGAAACTCGCTGGGTGCGTTGGCGCTGTTGCGCTTGGGGGGGATGAAGGGCGATCAGTCGTTGTGGCAGCGGGGCGAGCAAACGCTGGTTCTCTTCGAGCAGCTATTGCGCCGCGCCCCTGCCGCTGGAGCGCAAATGCTCTGCGCACTCGACTTCTACTTGGCTAGGCCCACGGAGGTTGCCTTGGTGGGGGACCAAGATGAGTGCCGCACTTTTGCCGCTGCACTACACCGGTGCTTTGTGCCCAATAAGGTCGTGTTAGCAGCTGGCGTTGGGGCGGGTGAAGCCGAGGTTGCGTTGCCGTTACTAGAGGGGAAGCTGGCGGTTGGCAGTCGGGCGTACGTGTGCCGCGATGCGACTTGCTCACGACCGCTGTCCACGGTCGCGGATTTGGTGGAGCAGCTAAAGGCCGAGGGATGAGCAAGCGCAAGATCGCAGACGACATGTTGCAGTTGGTGGGGGACACGCCCCTCGTGCGCCTCTATCGCGTCGCGCCCGCCAACGGCAGCCAGCTCTACGGCAAACTTGAAGCGCGCAACCCAACCGGCAGCGTCAAAGACCGCATCGGCGTTAGCATGATCCGCGCCGCCGAGGCGACCGGCCAGCTCAAAAAGGGCATGACCATCGTCGAACCTACCAGCGGTAATACCGGGATCGCGCTGGCGCTGACCGCGGCCGTACTGGGCTACCGGCTGGTGTTGACCATGCCCGAGAGCATGAGCTTGGAGCGGCGGCAAGTTATGGCCAGTTACGGTGCAGAGATTGTGCTGACACCCGCGGCCGCAGACATGCCCGGGGCCATCCGCAAGGCCGAAGAGCTCAAGGCGGACGATCCCGAGGGCGTGTTTATTCCCCAGCAATTTTCTAACCCGGCCAATCCGGAGGCCCATCGCCGAGCTACGGCCGAGGAAATTCTCGCGGCTACCGGAGGTGAGTTAGACGCCTTTGTCGCTGGAGTGGGAACTGGCGGCACTATAACTGGCGTTGGGGAAGTGCTCAAGCAGGCCGTGCCAGACGTGCGTATAGTAGCGGTCGAGCCTAAGCGCTCGGCTGTACTCTCGGGGGGCGCAGCCGATTTGCACGGCATTCAGGGGATTGGAGCGGGTTTTGTGCCCGAAGTCCTCGACCAAGAATTGATCGACCAGATCGTGCAGATAGACGACGACGAGGCTTTTCACTGCACCCGCCGCTTGGCCCGCGAGGAAGGGTTGCTGTTGGGGCCTTCGTCTGGGGCCAATGTGGCGGCCAGCTTGCAGGTGGCCAATGTCCTAGGCCCGAAGGCCCGGCTGGTGACCATGCTTTGCGATACGGGGTTTCGCTATTTTAGCGTCGATGGGTTTATCGAATCAGTAGAGTTAGCGCAAGAGTAACATCTTCGTCGTTTGGCGCACCGCACCCGCGCGCATGATGAGCAAGTAGGTGCCGCTGGCCAGTGGCCGTCCTTGATCGTCTTTTCCATCCCAATAAATCTGATGCGTCCCCGCTTCCCGCTGCTGACGCAAGAGAGTGCGCACGGCTTGGCCGAGGGCGTTGTACACGCGCAGTTCGACCGGGGACTCGGCGGCGAGTGTGTAGGTAATTTGCGTCGAGCCGTTGAAGGGGTTGGGGAAGGCCGGTGCCAGGGCGAAATGGATCGGGTGTTGGGACTCGATGGTGGGCCAAACTGGCTGTGTCAGCGCGATGCCGCGTGGATTCTGGCCGGTTGCGTAGTGGCCGACAACGGAGTCGCGCACGGCATCGACGATGTGGATCTCATTGGAAAAGGAACTGGTGACGTACGCCTGCGTGCCGTCGGGCGAAAAAGCAATGGCCCGTGGATTGCGGCCGATGGCGAGCTTTTTGCGCAAGGTTCCGCTGGCCACATCGACGACGAGTAGAGCACCTTCTCCATGAGCGGTCAAATAGAGCTTGCGGCCATCCGGGCTGGGTGCGATGGCAAAGGTGCCGCTGACGCCTAAGTCGATGGTGCGCGCGACGGTTGCGCCATCGGCGTCTATGGCAGTCAAGCGGCCCGTGTCCATGCTGGTTACGTACAGCGTCTTGCCGTTGGGTGCGAGCGCGAGCGAGCGCGGTTTCGGTGGTACTGGGATGCGGTCGATTATGCGGCCTCGCGGTGAGAGGACGAGGACTTGGCTGTCGGCGATGTCGGTGGTGAATATCTTGTCGGCGGTGGCGGCAATGCCGTATAGTCCTTCACTCGTGTCGGCGATCTCAACGGTGCGCGCTTGGCCCGACTCAACATCGACGATGGTCAGCGCATTCGTGCCCGAGTTGGTCACGTAGAGCGTTTTGCCGTCGGGCGCAAGGGCTAGGTCGAGGGGCTGGACCGCGGTCTCGATGTGCGCTTGGACTTGGAAAGTCGCGGTGTCGATGATGCGGAGGTCATTCGACGAGAGGTTGGACACGAAGAGTTGGTCGTCGGCTAGGATCATCTGGATCGGCTCGTCGCCGACGGGGATGCGCGCTAGCTCGCGGCGGGTACCTGTATCGACCACGCCAATGGCGTCGTCGCCGCGCAAGGCAGTAAAGGCCAATGGGGCCCCGGTCAGTTCGACGATGGTGAAGTCGAGCCAAGCGTCCGCATGGGGAAAGTGCGAGACCTTGCCGTCGGCACCGTGGGCCTTGATCTGATAGGCGATGCGCGTGCCGACGTGCTGGCCGGGAATTTGGGCGATGAAGAGGCTATCTCGCTGCTGCATTTGCAAGTTCTGGATGCTCCCGCCATCAATCTGATAGAGGAGCCACACGCTGGCGGCATCGCGGGCTGCGACGCGCAGTGGATAAGGGCCTTGGGTATCGGGGGTGTTGGTGACTATGGCTATG
>JAJEEZ010000043.1:0-4843 GCA_022820705.1 Candidatus Latescibacterota bacterium
ACCGATCCAATTCGGCCTTGGATTCGCTCTCCGTAGGTTCGACCATCAGGGTTCCGGCGACCGGAAAGGATACCGTAGGCGCGTGGAACCCATAGTCCATCAACCGCTTGGCCACGTCTCCTACGCCAATGCCGTGCTCCCGCGCCCAACGCAGGTCGAGGATGCACTCGTGGGCCACGCGCCCGTTCCGCCCTTTGTACAGCACGGGAAAGGAATCCGCGAGGCGGCTGCTCAGATAATTGGCATTGAGGATCGCGACCTTCGTTGCCTCGGTGAGACCCGCACCGCCCATCAGCCGCAAGTACGCCCAAGATATGAGCAGAATCGAGGCACTGCCCCACGGAGCGGCTGCAATGGGGCCGATTGACTCAGTCCCGCCGGTATAGACGAGGGGGTGCGAGGGTAAGAACTCCTCTAAGTGCTCGGCCACGGCAATGGGGCCCATCCCTGGCCCTCCGCCGCCGTGGGGGATGCAAAAGGTCTTGTGCAAATTCAAGTGGCACACGTCGATGCCGATTTCCCCGGGCTGGCACAATCCCACCAAGGCATTCATATTCGCGCCGTCCATATAGACCTGACCGCCCGCTTGGTGGACGATCGCGCAGATCTCGCCGATGGCCTCTTCAAACACCCCGTGGGTCGAGGGGTACGTCACCATCAGGGCCGCCAACCGCTCGCGGTGTGCGTCGGCTTTCACCCGCAGGTCCGCCAAGTCGATATTGCCCTCGTCGTCACAAGCGACGACAACCACGTCTAAACCAGCCATAGCGGCGCTAGCTGGATTGGTCCCGTGAGCCGAGGCTGGAATGAGACAGACGTTGCGCTGGGCTTCTCCGCGCGTCTGGTGGTATTTGCGCACGATGAGTAGGCCGGCGTATTCGCCCTGTGAACCCGCGTTGGGTTGCAGCGAAATGCCCTTGAGGCCGGTGATTTCGCGCAGCATGCCCTCCATTTCGGCGAAAATTGCCGCGTACCCTTGAGCTTGATCTACGGGCGCAAATGGATGCAGCCCAGCGAATTCGGGCCAAGTGATCGCCATCATTTCCGCGGTCGCATTGAGCTTCATGGTACACGAGCCGAGGGGGATCATCGCGTGGACCAAAGACAGATCCTTGGCTTCGAGTCGGCGCATGTAGCGCATCATTTCGGTCTCGGAGTGATGCGACGCAAAGACTGGATGCTCCATGAAGCGCGAGTGGCGGACGTGATCAGGCCCCCAAGCAAGCCCCTCATCGACTGTGCTAGACAACTTGCCGCCCAGTAAGGTGAGGATGGCTTGCAGATCGTCCTTGTGAGTCGTTTCGTCGAGGGCAATGCCCCAGTGCCCGTCTCCTAGATCGCGGAAATTCATCCCCTCGGCCCGCGCCTGTACCAACAGCGCATCTCCCTGTGCCCCTACTTCAACGCGCAGTGTGTCGAAGTACTGGTCGTGGACGACTCGGTAACCGGCTCCTTCCAACCCTCGGGCGAGCGCCCGCGCCTGGCGGTGTACGCGGTGAGCCATGCGCCGCAAGCCGTCTGGCCCGTGATAGACCGCGTACATGCTCGCCACCACGGCTGGCAAGACCTCGGCTGTGCAGATGTTGCTCGTCGCCCGTTCTCGTTTGATGTGCTGTTCGCGGGTTTGCAGGGCCATGCGCAGGGCCGGCTGGCCACGGACATCCTCGGAGACGCCGATGATGCGCCCGGGCACCTGCCGCTGGAACTCGGGGCGCGTCGCTAAAAAGGCTGCGTGCGGGCCGCCGTATCCCATCGGCATACCAAAGCGCTGTGCGCTCCCAATGGCCGCATCGGCTCCAAATTCCCCTGGGGGCCGCAGCAAACACAGGGCGAGCAAATCAACCGCCACGCACACCAGCGTCTGCTGGGCGTGAGCCTGAGCGCAGAAGTCGGCGTAGTCGTATAGCGCACCGTCTGAGGCCGGGTACTGGAGCAGGGCGGCGAAGGCCCCAGTCGCAAAATCGTATTCTCGGTGATCGCCTACTACAACCTCCCAACCCCGCGACTCGGCCCGGACTTTGACTACCCCTATGGTTTGCGGGTGGCAATCCGACGAGACAAAGACGCGCTGGCTCTCGTTCTTCTTTTGCACTGCCCGTAGCATGGCGATGGCTTCGGCTGCGGCCGTGGCTTCGTCCAACAGGGAGGCATTGGCCAAGGCAAAACCCGTCAAGTCGCCGACCATGGTCTGGAAGTTGAGCAGGGCCTCTAGCCGTCCTTGGGCGATTTCGGACTGATAGGGTGTGTATTGGGTGTACCAGCCTGGGTTCTCCAAGATGTTGCGCTGGATCACCAGAGGGGTTATGCAGTCTGAGTAGCCCATGCCGATAAAACTGCGATGGATGCGATTCTGGCTGGCCAATTCGCGCAACCGCCCCATCAGTTCGTACTCACTGATACCTTCTCCCAGCGCCAAGGAACCCTGCATCCGAATCGCCGCCGGCAGGGACTCGGCCATAAGGCTGTCCAAGCTGTCGGCTCCCACAGCCGCGAGCATAGCGGTTATATCCGCGTCCGTAGGGCCGATATGCCGGCGGACAAAGTCATCGCTAGGTCCAAATTCGTCGCCCATGTACCTCCATTGCACTGCCTAAAAGCAGCGATTAAGACTTTCAGTCCTTTTTAGTGGCTGAAGGCACAAAGGGCAGCTTGACCACCACGGCGGGTTGTCGCTTGCACTTCATGTCAATGTACACTTGAGTGCCTATTTTTTGCACGCCGCGCTGTAAATAGGCCAGCCCAATTCCCTCGCCAAGCACCGGCGAGTGCGTCCCACTGGTCACGATACCCACCTGCTCCTCGCGCTGGTCGAAAACCGGATAATCCGGCCGGGGAATGCCCCTTTCCAGCATGCGGAAGCCGCGCAGACGGCGATAACCTCCGGCCGTGCGTTGCGCCCTCAGCGCCTCAGCCCCGACAAAATTTGCCTCTTTTTCTAAGTCCAAAGTCCAAGACAAACCGGCCTCTAAGGGGGTCGTCTGCTCGTTCAATTCACTGCCATAGAGGCAAAAGCCCATTTCGAGGCGCAAGGTGTCGCGCGCACCGAGTCCACAAGGCCGGGCACCGGCTGCGCGGAGCTTCGCCCACAGTGCGGCGACTTGGTCGGCCGGGCACATGATCTCAAATCCATCTTCTCCGGTGTAGCCATTGCGGCTAATCAAGGCTCGTATCCCGGCGATTTCCATCACCGCGCAGCGATAGTACCCTAGCGCCACGCTAGCCGGTCCAGCGAGTGCTTCAATCAGGGCGGCAGCCCGTGGCCCCTGCACCGCCACCATGCCCTGTTCATCGCTCAAGTCCTCGATTTCCACATCCGACCAATCCGCTGCGCGTGCGGTAATCCACTGCCAGTCAACAGCCTTCCGGCTCGCGTTGACCACTAAGAGGTAATCCTGCTCTGCGAGCCGATACACCACCAGATCGTCCACGCATCCTCCCTGTTCATTGCACAGCGGCGCGTAGAGCATCTGGCCGATGGTCAATTCGCGTACCCGCGCAGGCAAGAGGCTGTCGAGGAAAGCCAATCCTCCCTCCCCAGAAATGGCGATCCGGCCCATGTGCGATATGTCGAACAGCCCAACCTCTCGGCGCACGGCCCAGTGTTCGCTGCGGATACCCTCGAACTGGACCGCCATTTCCCACCCGCCAAAGGGGGCCATGCGCCCGCCTTCGGCCACGGCGACCTCATAGAGCGACGTCCGCTGCAAACGCTCATTTGTCATGGCTATCTCTTTCCTGTGCGACGCCAACTAATTCGGCCCACAGCACTTCCGCCTGCGCGGCGAGCGCGTCCAAGCCCTTGTTGTTGTCGATGACAAAGTCGGCGCGGGTCTTTTTTTCTTGCGGATCCATCTGGCGGGCCATCCGCTGCCTAATCTCGCACACCGGCAAGCCGCTGCGCTGTTGCACCCGCGATACGCACCGTTCCTCCTCAGCATCGACTACCACGATCCGGTCGAAGTTCCCCTCGTTCCCCCACTCGTATATCAGCGGTGCGTCAAATACCACGACTCCGCCACCAGCTTCCGCCACAGCCTGCGCCAGCCGGCACTCTATGACGGCTGATAGTGGCGGCCGCATAATCGCCTCTAACCGCTGACTCGACTCATCCGACCGCAGGGCACGACGCCCCAATTCCCGGCGGTCCAAGTACCCGTCTGGCCCGATCAGATCGCGGCCGAATGCTGCTTGTAGATTCTCTATCACCGCCGGGATTGCCGCCACCTCGCGGGCCACTTCGTCGGCATCGACCCGCAGCGCACCAAATTCGGCGAGCATCTGCGCCAGTGCAGACTTGCCCGCCCCTATGCCGCCGGTAATGCCTACGAGCACGCGCACCCGTGGCCAGCTAGGACCAATCGATAGAACTCAAAAAATTGTATCACTATGCCCTGCAATTGATTAAGGGCTTTACCTTCGGTTGGAAACGACGCGCTGTGAGCAGGTAAAATTTACCGAGCTAACCCAGCGCAGTCAACCAACCTGAGCGATGTCCCATTGACACTATATTGGGCATCGCCTATAGTCCATTAATCAGCAAATAGACTCTACTTCTAACGACAGAATAGCACATGGCCATCGTACCCGTAGTAATCGAACAGACCGGCCGCGGCGAGCGCGCCTACGACATTTTCTCCCGCCTCCTCAAGGAGCGGATCATCTTTATCAGCACTCCGATCGACGACCACGAAGCCAACCTCGTCATCGCCCAGTTGCTCTTTCTGACCTCGGAAGATCCCAAGAAAGACATCTCGCTCTACATCAACAGCCCCGGCGGCAGCCTCACAGCCGGCTTGGCCATCTACGATACCATGAAGTACGTCCCTTGCGACGTAGCAACGCT
>JAJEEZ010000516.1:0-2724 GCA_022820705.1 Candidatus Latescibacterota bacterium
GCCTGTCCCTACAATATAGTGCAATAACGGCACGAACTTCAGCCAATTTCGCATGACGCCTGCCAATTTTTCCAGGCCGTGCTGACAATACGGACAGTGTCCCTTTTTAGGTTAAAAATAACACAACTCTATATATAACAACGAGATATGTAAAATTTTAACACGTTGGCACGGCTTTTGCAATACAATAGGCGAAGGCCAGACAAACCAACCACCACTTAACAAGGAGAAAAGATCATGGCCATCAAGACTTTACTACCCACCGCTCGCGTCAGCAATCGCCCGTGGCGCAGCCCGTTCGACAACCTCGTGGATGCCTTTTTTGGCGAGGACTCGCGTCTGCCCGTTTTGACTGGCAACGCGGCTTTTAGCCCGCGCATCGACGTCAAGGAAGACGACGCTTCCTTCGAAATCTCGGCCGAACTGCCGGGGTTGGAGGAGAAGGACATCGAGATCACCGTCGATGACGGAACACTCGTGCTGCGGGGCGAAAAGAGCACGGCTAGCGAAGAAAAGGAAGGCAAGTACTTCCGCCAGGAGCGGATCTACGGACGCTTCGAGCGCGCCTTCCACTTGCCCGATGGCGTGCAGGACGACGCCATCGAAGCCCAGTTCAAAAGCGGCGTCCTCACCCTCCACCTGCCCAAGAAGGAGGAGGCGAAAAAGGTCGTCCGCCAGGTCGAAGTCAAGACCGGCTAGCCAGCCTTAGACGCGCAAAAAGGGAAGGGCCTCGTGCCCTTCCCTTTTTTTTGTACCTACACCGAATTAAGAGGGTTATAAACTATGTATTCCGCTCATTCTGCAATTTGCCCATCCAAGCAAGTAATACGATGACCACCGGCCAAAACGTAGTATTGATTAAATCGTGTATGCTTGCAGTTATTGCATTCAGGCGGAAGTAACCGAGAGAGACATAATCATATCTTAGATCAAGGATCTCCATCAATGATGCTACAATTACGACGGGGATCAAGCATCGCGATTCAATTGAGCCTTTCTTCCAAAGGACTACAGCTAGGAAAAACACGATCAATCCTACGTGCATGTGGATTGAGTCTTTTGAAAGTTCCAAGATGGAGACGATTATTCTCTTAGCTTCCTGATATTCGGACATTTTCCAGTCTTTGCTTCAAGTTTATTCGCACATGGCGTCTTGTTCGCGCCGCAGTTGCAACGCGAGCGAATCTGGCAAATCGACCATGGCGTAGCCAATGGCGTCGCCTTGTTGCACGTCTTGCTTGAGCACGGCTCCACCCGACAGTCCTAACGGCAACAGTCCCTCTTGGTGCGCCACGGTCGCCTTTTCGCTTTGTCCCAATACGGTGTAGCCGCCTCCGCCGTCGAGGGTCTCGCCGGCCTTGAGGTCCCGCTTGGCCACGGCGATTACATCGGCGGTGGGTACGGAGCGTGGAGCGCCGGTTGGCAGGCCGTAGAGCGCGACTTTGGCGATGGTGATCGGGGCTTCAACTGCCACCAAGTGATAGGGGCGGTAGAGGAGGAAGTTTTTGCCGTCGCCGCCCGGATGCAGGCCGTAGGTGGCGAGGTCTTCGACGGTAAAGGGATGTTCGCTGCGGGCGACGACGAAGACGCCCATGCCCAGTGGGTTGGCGAGCCGGGTCTTGCCGTCCTCGGCGACGCTGTTGGCTAGCTCAATGACCCCGCGCTGGCTCAGCAGCCCCCCTTCTTCGACCAAGCTGAATTTTTGCGGGATGTCCGCCAAATTGCACGACGGCTCGTGCATGCCTCTTACATCGGGGACTAGTCCGGCCATGTTGGCGATGGCCGTGGCCTCGACTTGGGCTTTGGTGCCGTCGCGGAAGGAGTTGTACATCTTCAAGCTGATGTTGCGCCGCTGCAAGGTTTCTTCGTCAAAGCCAAACCGCGCCGCGGTGTTGTCGGGTGTGCCTTGGGGATCGTCGGCGAAGAGTATGGTGCCGCGACCTGCGGCCACGACCTCCAAGCCGAGAGACCACGCCCATTCGATGATGTTCATGGTCACTCCGGGCTGATCGCCATCGACGAGTGAGTAGATCACGCCTGCGCTGTCGGCCTTGCGCTTGAGCAACGCGCCGATGGTCACGTCTGTTTCGACGTTGACCATCACGAGGTGGTTGCCGCTGGCGATGGCCGCGCTGGCCATGTTGGCTCCGACCGAGGTCGAGCCGGTCGCCTCCACTACCACGTCCAAATCCTCGGCTTGGGCGACTAAAAGCCCATCTTCAACGGCGGTGAATTTCCCTGAGTGAATGGCTTCTGCCAACGCCTGCGGGCTGTCCGCCGTTCCAACGGCAACGTCTCCGTACCCCGCTGTGTATGCGTAACGGGCGCGCGCTAAGTCGATGTCGGCAATGGCCGAGACGACCATGCCTTTCATCTGGGCGATCTGCGCGACTAATCCGCCGCCGAATTTTCCCGCGCCGATGATGCCGACGCGGATGGGTTTACCTTGCCGCTCGCGCTCGGCGAGCAATGCGCTAAGCATGTATTCCTCCTCATTTGCTGATGTTACGCAGTTTTGAGGGTTTGTAGCTCCTCAAAGGCGGATCGAATCGCCTTGAGATAGAGTCTTGCTCGCAGCGCGAATGCTTGAGTCGGTGCTTGCTGCGCAAGCCCTCCAAGCGCCCGGCGGCATACAAGGCCATAAAACAGTGGTTGCTTTGGGTGCGTACTCGTCTGGTCGGCGACTTAGCTAAGGCGGCGTGCGACTTGAGCGTTTTATGAAAC
>JAJEEZ010000505.1:0-3987 GCA_022820705.1 Candidatus Latescibacterota bacterium
CCGCAACTCCGGAAAAAACCATCAGGGCCGTGGCGGCGTTGCCAAACTGGAAATAGAGGATGAGGAAAATAATCGCCAGCGCGAGCTGCAGCAGCACGTTGAGCTTCTTCTGCGCTCGCAGTTGGTTTTCGTAACTACCGGCAAAGGTGTAGCTGACGCCGGTCTCCAGCACGAGATCGCCATTGGCCCTTTTACTGGTCAAGTACTCTCGGCACGCTTCCACCACATCGACTTCCGCGTACCCCGGCTTCTTGTCGAAGAGCACATAGCCTAGCAAAAACGTATCCTCGCTCTTGATGGCCTGGGGGCCGCGCACGTAGCGAATCTCGGCCAACTCGCCCAAAGGAATCTGCGCCCCGTCCGGCGCTGGCACCAGAATCCTCACCAGTTCCTCGACGCTGTCGCGCAACTCGCGCATGTAGCGCACCCGCACGGGATAGCGCTCGCGCCCTTCTACCGTAGTCGTAACCAGCTTGCCCCCGATGGCGATCTCAATTACGTCCTGCACCTTCTGCAGGGCGATGCCGTGGCGGGCAATGGCCTCGCGGTCGATGTGAATCTCCAAGTAGGGTTTGCCGACGATGCGGTCGGCGTTGACAGTCGCTGCCTCGACCGAGGGCACTTCCTTGAGCAAGCGCTCTATCTCCAAACCAGCGCGCTCGATAGCCTCCAAACTCGGGCCTTTGATCTCAACGCCCATGGGCGCACGCATCCCGCTCTGCAACATGACGAGCCGCGCGGCGATCGGCTGCAACTTCGGTGCCGAGGTAGAGCCGGGGATCTGGCCAGCCCGGGAGATCTCCGCCCATATATCGTCGGGGCTCTGGATCCCCGGCCAAGCGGCGCGCCCCGGATTGAGTGCGGGATCCAAGGGCGGACGCCACGAGCGAAAAGGCCGACCATTGGCGTCGGGCAAGAGGCGACCGGTATCGTCGCGCAGATAGCGGCCCTGTACCTTGTAGGGCGAGCCATCAGGGGCAAACGCGGGCGAGCCATCGGACGCGCGGAATAGGTCCGTGGCGTGCTCGTCAAACGCGAACAATAGACGACGGCCATCCGCGTCGGTCAGGTATTCCGCGCGATAATTGATCACAGTCTCAATCATGGAAATCGGCGCAGGGTCCAGCGGCGACTCCGCCCGTCCCAGCTTCCCCACGGCCGACTCCACTTCTGGGATCTGCGCAATGGCCGCGTTTTGCTTCTGCAGGACATCGAGCACCTCGCCGATGGAGGCGTGCGGCATGGTCGTCGGCATCCACAGAAACGAACCTTCGTCGAGGGGCGGCATAAACTCTTTGCCCAATCCGGGCAGAGCCTCGTCAAGAGCCACAAAGGGCGCTGAATGGCGCAGGGAGGACGGCATAAAGCCGAAGACGCGAGCAAAACCCAGCCACGCAGACGCGCCAGCCAGCAGCAATAGCAAGGGGAACAGTAGGGCCAAACCCTTGTGATCCAGACACCACCGGAGCACGCGGGGGAATACATGTTGCAAGGCGCGAAAAAGCGCCAATAGGCCGCCGATCAACCCAGCGGCAAAGATAAAATTGCGCCATCCGCCCTTTTCCGGGCCAAGGGGCAACCAGTGTTCCGCTAGCACGACGACAACCCCGATAGCCGCAGCAGCTATAACACCCCGCGCCACCCACAAGCGCACCCGCTCCGGTACGCGAGTAGCAAGCAAGTGATATGCCCCAATAGCTATCAGCAGCAGACCAACCCACCACGACAGCACAAGGGCCACCCCAAGACCACAGACCGCCCAAAGGCCAGGAGCCCAACGCCCCAGTCGCGTTCCAAACGCGCAGTGCGCCAAGGCTGGCAAAGCCGTCAGCGACAGCCACACCGCGGCCAACAGCGCGAAGGTCTTGGTAAAGGCCAGCGGCGCAAAGAGCTTGCCCTCGGCTCCTTGCATGGCAAAGACCGGCAAAAAGCCCACTACCGTGGCCAGCACAGCCGTCAGCACGGCACCGCCGACCTCGCGCGTAGCGCGGAAAACCACTTCTAAACGGTCGTCCTCTGCGTCTGCATCCTCTAAGTGCTTGAGAATGTTCTCACTGATGACAATGCCCATATCGACCATAGTGCCGATGGCAATGGCAATGCCGGAGAGGGCGACTATGTTGGCGTCAATGCCAAAGACCTTCATCGCAGCAAAGCAGGCGAGCACGGCCAGCGGCAATAGCCCGGAGACCAACATGGCTCCGCGCAGATTCATCACCAGCGCCAGCACCACGATCACCGTTACCAGCACCTCCTCGCTCAAGGCGCGCTCCAGCGTCCCCAGCGTCTCCTCGATCAAACCGGATCGGTCGTAAAAAGGGATCACCTGCACTTGGCTAACCCGCCCGTCGGGCAGGGTTTTCCTAGGCAGGCTCGGGGCAATTTCCGCGATCTTGGCCTTGACGCTTTCGATAGCTGCCAAAGGATTGGCACCATAGCGCGCCACCACCACGCCGCCGACCACCTCCGCACCTTCCTTGTCCAACGCACCGCGCCGCAGCGCTGGCCCCAGCGCGACCCGCGCGACGTTTTTGACGTAAATCGGGACGTTGTCCCGCGCCTTAATCACGGCGTTTTCGAGATCGGCCAAGCCTTTGACAAAACCAATGCCGCGAATGACGTACTCGGCTCGATTCAACTCTACGGTACGCGCCCCCACGTCTCGGTTGGACATGCGCACCGCGTGGAAGACCTCGTCGAGCCGCACCCCATAGGCGCGCATCGCGTCCGGGTTGACGTCGATTTGGTATTCCTGCACAAAGCCGCCCACAGAGGCCACCTCGCTAACGCCGTCGGCAGCCAACAGGGCATAGCGCACCTGCCAGTCCTGAATACCACGCAACTCGTGCAAATCCCAGCCACCCGTAGGCGATCCCTGTTCGTCGCGGCCTTCCAACGTGTACCAGAATACCTGCCCCAAGGCCGTTGCGTCCGGCACCAAGGCTGGCTGTACTCCCTCGGGCAGCAGACCTGCCGGCAGGCTGTTGAGCTTTTCAAGGATGCGGGAGCGCGACCAATAAAAATCGACTTCTTCGGCAAAAATCACATAGATGCTCGAAAAACCGAACATCGAAGAGCTGCGGATCGTCTCGACGCCCGGTACGCCCAACAGCGCTACTGTCAGCGGATACGTCACCTGATCTTCCACGTCCTGCGGCGAGCGTCCGGCCCATTGGCTAAAGACGATTTGCTGGTTTTCGCCTATGTCCGGGATCGCATCCACCGGCACCGGGTCGCGCGGTAGCCAATCGAGCTTCCACGCAAAAGGGGCGACGCTGAGGCCCCAACCAACGGTGACGGCGAGCATCAGCACCACGACGAGTTTGTGGACTAGGAAAAAGCGGATTAAGCGGTCCATTGTAGCCTCCTACTCGTGGTCGGCGAAGGTCTCGCGCAGGCTGCCGCAACGGTACATCTGGCCGCCGAAGTAGGGATTTTGGGTCTGCATCGCCTGTTGCAGCCAAGCCGCCCCCTCGTTATCAAAGGCCATTGGACAGTGAAAAAGATGCACTGGCCCGGCATGGACGTCCCCCTGCCGCGCCACCCGAATGAGTACCATCGAGAGCTCGGCAAAGGCTTGACGAGCCGCGGCGAGATCGACGGCTTTGCTGATGGCGTCCCCGACCTCCTGCGACACCGGGTCGGCCGCTAGCGCGGCAGCGGCGGCCTGCGCCTCCGGCAAATAGTCCTCGCTCAACGCCTGTTGCATATCGAAATAGGCCGTCCAGACCGCGGACGGCGGGCTGTGCGCGTGGCCGTTTGGCTCGTCGTCTCTGTGGTCGGCCCGCGCTGGCGCGTTCATCATGCTCGGCTGAGCGCGGATCTGGAGGGCACTGTCAATTTTGAACGCGCCATTGACCACCACTTGCTCTCCCTCGCGCAGGCCCTCGTTGACCAGGTAGTAATCCCCTTCCCGCGGCCCGAGCACGACCTCGCGCCCCTCGTACAGGCCCTCGCCGAGCGCGACGTACACCACGGCGCGTTTGC
>JAJEEZ010000425.1:0-4882 GCA_022820705.1 Candidatus Latescibacterota bacterium
ATCTTCCTCGGCGGCATTGCCGCTATTTTGGCCTTCCTGCTCTACAACGAGTCGATCATCGCCGAATTGCGCGAACACGAAAAGAATCGGGTTGATCTCTATGCGCATTTGATCTCATTCACGCCGCAAGCATCAGAAGGCCAAATCCACACCCTTTTTACCGAGGTGATCACCAAGGTCGATTTCCCGCGCATTATCACCAATCACCGCGGCGAGATCATCCAGGCCGAGGACATTGATACGTCGAGTTTGTTGGACAACTGGGCCTTTTGGCGCAGCGAAGCAGCGGACGCGCCGATCGCTTCGACTGCCCAGTTGCACGAGCTGATCGAGGAAATGGACATCCAGAATCCGCCCATTCCCTTTTATTGGTCGCCAGAGACCTTGGGGCATCTCTACTGCAAGGGGGGGCGCGTCATCATCGCGGATACGCAAGGAGCTATCGCGGCGTGGCAGGGGACGAACCTGCCAGCGAGCAGCGACACCTCGGCCGCGGCCCTCGTCGAGGTGCAACGGGCGTGGCAGGAGATGGAAGCCGGAGAACCGCTGCTCTTCAGCGTGCCGGCCGCTAGCTTCAGTTATCTGCATTGGGACGAGGCCAACGCAATCATCACCGACGCCGTGGGCCATTTTAGGGCTTGGGTGGGGGCTGGGTTGCCGCTGGCCAGCGACGATCTCACCCAAGCGGTGCAAGACCAGCTCCGGGCCTTTGTCGATAGTTTGGCCAACCAGCGCCCACCGCTAGAGTTCAGGATCCCTGCTGAGCACTATATTCACTACGGCGATACAAGCTTAGTCAGCCGTATTTCCCTCGCCCCTTTTGTGCAGATTGGCGTGTTGGTTCTCTTTCTGCTCGTCGGCTATATCGGCTACCGCAACATTAAGCGCAGCCAACAGCGCTCGCTCTGGGTGGGCATGGCCAAGGAGACAGCCCACCAGCTCGGCACCCCGCTCTCCTCGCTATCCGGGTGGCTAGAACTGCTGAGCAGCGAGGCCGCCGCTCCGAGGTCGGAGCGCGACGAGCGTTGGCAGCGCGTCGATCAGATGATCGGGGAGATACAGCAGGACATGCGTCGCCTCGACCAAATCGCCTCGCGCTTCAGCCAGATCGGCTCGGTACCCGAACTAAAAGAAGAGGACGCAGTAGCCGTGCTGGAGGAGACGATAGAGTACTTCCGGCGTCGCGTTCCCCAGTTTGGGCGGCAGGAAATCAAACTGGAATGCCTAGGCGAGTTGCCGTCGGTGCCAATCAACGCCGAATTGATGAGCTGGGCGTTTGAGAATCTGTGCAAGAACGCCATTGACGCCATGGACGGTCAGGCGGGGAGCTTGCGCATCCGCATGGAGCTTTTGCCCGCAAGTCGCGCCGTGCAGATCGCGTTTGAGGACGACGGACGGGGCATTGAACCCGAGCACGTCAAGCGCATCTTTGAGCCGGGGTTCAGCACCAAGAAGCGCGGTTGGGGATTGGGGCTGGTGTTTGTCAAGCGCATCGTCGAAGAATACCACAAAGGCAAGATC
Source organism: Candidatus Latescibacterota bacterium (assembly GCA_022820705.1). Classification (GTDB taxonomy): domain Bacteria; phylum Latescibacterota; class UBA2968; order UBA8231; family UBA8231. The sequence goes on from JAJEEZ010000425.1 coordinate 1,522, forward strand.
AGCTTGGTGCATAGTGCGCCGCGCGAGGGTACGATCTTTGAGGTGGTTTTGCCCTTGAGTTGAGGAACAGACTCGGGCATAAAGCGTTATTTTAGGAATGAAATTCTATAACTAAAGGCGACGCATGGAAGGCGACAAGCGAAAGATACTCTGGGCCGACGACGAGATCGACTTACTGCGCGCTCACCGGCGCTTTCTCGACGAAAGAGGCTACGCGGTGACGCCGGTGAGCAACGGCAAGGACGCCATCGCCCTGATTGCCCAAGCGCCCTTTGACATCGTGCTGCTCGACGAGATGATGCCGGGGCTGGACGGGCTTTCGACCTTAGAGCAAATCAAGATGGCCGATCCCAACGTGCCGGTGATTATGATCACCAAGAACGAAGAAGAACACCTGATGAACGAGGCCATTGGCCGCCGCATCGACAACTACCTGACGAAGCCGGTCAATCCCAGCCAAATTTTCATGGCTTGCAAACAACTCCTCGACGCGCGGCAGATTCGCCAAAGTCAAGCCGGGCAGCACTACGTCTCGCGGGCTGGCCAGATCCGCGAGCAGATTGCCGGCGCGACTTGGCAGACGTGGATTGATGTGCATCGGCAGCTTTGCGAGTGGGACATCGAAGTGGCGCGCTTGGGCGATGCGGGGCTCAGTCAGATGATTGGGGATCAGCGGCGCGAGTGCAACCGCGAGTTCGGGCGCTTTGTCGAGCAGCATTACACGCGCTGGGTAGCAGACGAGGAGGATTCGCCGCCATTGTCGGTGGATGTGGTGCCCGAGTTCGTGGTGCCCTATCTCGAACAGGGCCGACAGGTATTCTTTATCGTGGTCGATTGTCTGCGCTTAGATCACTGGAAGGTGATGGAGCCTCAGTTAGCTGAGTACTTCAACATCAAACGCTCCTACCACTACTCGATTTTGCCGACGGCCACGCCTTTTGCACGCAATGCGATCTTCAGCGGGCTTTTTCCCAAAGAGATCGCCGACAAGTACCGCACCCTATGGCACGAGGTCCAAGACAACGAATACAGCCTCAACCGGCACGAGCACCAATTCATCGACGATTTGGTCCGCGACATGGGCGTCGCACTCAAACCGGGTTCGCACTACGTCAAAGTGCTAGACACTAGCGAGGCCCGGAAATTGACCCGCAAGATACCCTCGCTGGGCAAGTGGCCACTTGTGTCGGTGGTGTACAATTTTCTCGACATGCTGGTACACAGCCAAGCGCAGTCGGACCTGCTCAAGGAGATGGCACCTAACGAGACGGCCTTTCGCGCCTTGGTGCAGACGTGGTTTGGCAATGCGTCGCTCTTTGAAACCCTCAAGGGCATTGCCCGCACCGATGCGGTGGTGGTGCTGACGACCGACCACGGCTCCATGCGCGGCACGCGCGCTTCGGTGGTGCATGGGGACCGCAGCACGTCTTCGAGCCTGCGCTACAAATACGGTCAAAACCTCCGCTGCGAGGAAAAGGATGCGCTGCTGATCGCCGATCCACAGACCTACGGGCTGCCTTCGACGGGATTGGGGCATAGCTTCGTCATCGCCCGCGAGGATTTCTATTTCGTCTATCCGACCCAGTTCAACAAGTACCAGCGCCGCTACAAGGGCAGCTTCCAGCACGGCGGTATTTCCTTGGAAGAAATGATTTTGCCCGTGGCGATTATGGAGCCTAAGTAGGGAACGTGAAAAAGGTTTTCACCACCCACTCGGCGGCCCAGACCCACGCGCTGGGCGCTGCGCTAGGCCGCCGCTTGGCACCGGGCGATGTGGTGGCCTTCCGCGGCGACTTGGGCAGCGGCAAGACCTGCATGATTCAAGGTGTGTGCGAGGCTTTGCAAGTGGCCGATTACGTCACTAGTCCGACCTTTATCCTGATCAACGAATATGCGGGGCAATGTAGCGGCCGCGATTTACCCGTCTATCACTTCGATCTTTATAGGCTGGGGGGAGTTGACGAGCTTGAGGATTTAGGAGCCGAAGAGTACTTTTACGGCCACGGCGTCTGCTTGGTCGAGTGGGCCGAGCGCGCCGATGGCTCGCTGCCCGATAGGTGCTGCCATGTGTGGCTAGAGCACGGGGAGGCTTGCGAGCGACGAATTACCTTGCAAGGGGATGGGGTAGAAGAAATAGATTTCTGAGAAATTGGCTACAGGGAGGGGTCTTTGCAGCGGCTAATACTGTGTCTTTGCATTGCCGTTGGTCCGGCAGCGGCTGACAGGGCCGAGTTGACGAGCTTGGTCGATAGCCCGACGGCCGGATTGGTCAATAAGGGGCACTATGCGGTGAATGTTCGCCTGTTTGTCGATGGGGGAGCTGTCGGCCGCTTACATGTTGGCGTGCTCAAGCGGCTGAGCGTGGGCGCGTCTTTTGGTGGCGAGCAACTCATTGGCACCGGTGCGGTCGATTGGTACCCGCGCGTGGCAGTGGCTGCTCGATGCCGGATCATCGAAGAGGGGTACACGTGGCCGGCGCTGCTATTGGGCTTCGATTCCCAAGGCATCGGGCCATATAGAGATCAGCGCTACCAAGTCAAATCCAAAGGCATATATCTGGTACTGAGCAAGAATTACAACTCAATGCTAGGGGAACTCGGCGTCCACGCAGGCGTCAATATGTCACGAGAAGATGCCGACGACAGCGACTGGTCTGCGTGGTTGGGTATCGACAAGAGCTTGCGATTTATGGCCCTATTCGCCGAATACGATTTGGGCCGCAACAACGGCCTACAGGGTCAGGGCGTGGCAGAAGGCTATTTGAACATCGGAGGGGCTTGGACCGTAGCGCCGCAGCTAAGGGTCGCGTATTATCTTAAAAACGCGCTGGAAAGCGATCACTTCGGCTCCCAATCCATTCGGGAGTTGTCAGTCACTTACAGGAGGAAATTCCGATGAAGATACTGGCTATTGTTTTGCTTTGCGCGTGGGGCCGCGGTGCGGTGGCCCAAGAGGAGCGGGCCATCGACAACTTTGCTGGAGTTGGGGTGCGGGCCATGGGCATGGGGGGTGCCTTTGTTGGGGTGGCCGACGATTTCACGGCTATGTACTGGAATCCGGCGGGCTTGGCCCAGATGCAGCAGCGCGAGATACAGGTGTCTTTCCTGCGCAATAGTCGCGCCAACGACTCGATTTTCAACGGCACTCCAGGGAGAAGCGAGCTGACCAATACGCGCTTTGGCTCGCTGGGCTTTGTCTATCCCTATCCAGTCTATCGCGGCAGCTTGGTCTTGGCGGCTGGCCTGACCCGCATCAAGGACTTCGACTGGAGCCTCAATCAACAGGGTGCCGCCGAGGGCCTTGCTGCGGATCACACCTTCCAACACGAGGGCGAGATGGCGCTGGCGGGCGTCTCTGCTGC
>JAJEEZ010000200.1:0-3258 GCA_022820705.1 Candidatus Latescibacterota bacterium
GGAACTTCTACGACAACTCTACGGAGAACTCGTCATCCCAGAAGCTGTAGAGCATGAAGTTGTCGTAGAAGGCGCAGAATTGCCAGCCGCCGACCAAGTCGGAAAAGCGGCTTGGATTAAAACTCGGACCGTTTCCAACAAGCAGTTGGTTCGCGTATTACGGGAAAACTTAGGTGCAGGAGAAGCCGAAGCCATTGCCCTAGCTTTGGAAATAGAGGCGGAATTACTCTTGCTCGACGAACATCGAGGCCGACAAACGGCCCTACATCTGGGCTTGCGCTATATAGGGCTGGTCGGAATGCTCATTGAGGCCAAGAGCAAAGGCTATATAGATTCGGTAAAAGGACACCTAAACAGCTTGCGCGATGTAGCTGGGTTCCACGTGAGCGAGCGGCTATACATGCGCGTTATACAGGATGCAGGCGAAGCATGAGGTCGCGTCCAAGCGACTCCAGCATCGCCAAATCTACCGCTTGCCGAACAACACCTCCCCTCCCAACTCATCAGCGCTAGCGCCTGTTGCGCTGCCACCTCTAAGCCCTTATCGTAGCCAACCATGTCCAACACACCTGCCATCCAAACCACGACCGTCGGCTCCTAGCCCAGCCCGTACTGGCTCCAAGCCCTGCCCTCCGAGCAGAGCCTCGTCGATGCGACCCGCGTGGTGTTCGACACCCAGCACCAAGCCGGCATCGATCTACCCACCGACGGCGAGCTGTACCGCTTCGACATCAACCACCCTGACACCAACGGCATGATCGAGTACTTCGTCCGGCCCATGGGCGGCACCCGCGCGGAATTTGGCCGCCGCGAGGCCGAGGAATTCGCCGCCAAACAAAGCATGGGCTTCCGGGCCAAGCCCGCGGCCGTGGTGGAAACCGAACTCGGCGCGGGCAGCCTCGACCTGCTCGCCGACTGCGCCCGCGCCGCCACCGTAGCCGGCGGCCCCTTCAAGTTCACCCTGACCAGCCCCTACATGCTGGCCCGCACCCTCCTCGATCACCACTACGGCGACTTTGCCGCGCTCTCGATGGCCGTTGCCCACGTCCTCGCCGACCAAGTCCGCGGCCTGCCCTGCGCCTGCGTCCAAATCGACGAGGCCAACATCCCCGGCAACCCAGCCGACGGCCCCCTCGCAGCCCGCGCCATCAACGCCGTACTCGACAGCATCGACACAGGCACCCAAAAGGCCGTTCACTTCTGCTTTGGCAACTACGGCGGCCAGACCATCCAGCAGGGCGAGTGGCGCGCCCTGCTCGACTTTCTCAACGAACTCCGAGCCGATCACTTGGTGCTCGAACTCGCCCACCGCCCGGAGAGCGACTTGGATGCCCTGCAACACATCGACCCGCGCATCGCCCTCGGCATCGGCGTGATCGACATCAAAGTCAACCACATCGAAACGGCCGAAGACATCGCCCGCCGCATAGAAGCTGCTGCTGCCGCCGCCGGACCCGACCGCATCCACTTCATCCACCCAGACTGCGGCTTTTGGATGCTCAAACGCTCCATCGCCGACCGCAAAATTGCGGCACTGGCCGAAGGACGGGATCTGTACTTGGGGATCTAGTCAGACTGCCTTAGCAGCCGTCCCAAAATTCTAAGTCCGCTCCGCTCGACGTCATTTCACATCCGCGTTCATCTGCGTTCATCTGCGGATACCCTGCCGTCGGGCGACAGTCGATAGGGACTTTGAGACCGCTTCTTAAGGACTAGTCCGGCGCATGATGCTAAGGATCTGGCCGGTCATGCCGCTAGCTGGGGGTTGTGCCGCGAGGAAAAGCGCCGAGGCGACGACCTGTTCTGGCTCCTTCCACGGCTCACTTGCAGCGCGAAAGCTGCTGGCCTTTTGCCAAGAAGGTTTTGACAACTCCGTCTTAACCGGGCCGGGTATGAGGACGTTGGCGATGATGCCCTCGCCCCACACCTCTTCTGCAATGGCTTGGGTCAACCCGTGCAAGGCCGCTTTGGACGCGCAATAGACGCTCAGGTCCGCGTGGCCGACTTGGCCCATGCCAGAGCCGACGTTGATGATATTCCCACTGCCCTGTCGCTGCATAATGGGCAGTACTGCGCGGCAACAGCGGACGACGCCCATCACGTTAATTTGCCACGCCTGCTCCCACTCTTCATCCGTCGCGTCTAAAAACAGCCCGCGCGGATTGACACCGGCATTGTTGACGAGAATATCGATCCGCCCGAACCGCTCTACTGTTTTCTGCACGAGGCATTCCACCTCTGCGCTCACCCGCAAATCAGTCGGCACAGCGAGGACTTCGCCACCCTGCACGGCAATCGCCGCGGCGACTTCGTCAAGCTGAGCCGTACTGCGCGCGGCAATGGCAACCTGTGCGCCCTCGGCAGCGTAGCCCATAGCAATAGCGCGACCGATGCCGCGACCCCCGCCCGTGACGAGGGCGACTTTGTCTTCGAGTTGCATAGTTGAGTTAGTCGCGCAAGTACCCGGCGACCTCTTTGGCGAAATAAGTCAAGATCATATCCGCGCCAGCCCGCTTGATCCCGGTCAACACTTCCATAATGGCCTGCTCGCGCTGGACCCATCCCCGCTCTACAGCCGCCATAATCATCCCGTACTCCCCGGAGACATTGTACGCGGCAATCGGCACGTCAAAGGCTTGGCGGGCGGCGGCGATCACGTCGAGATAGGCCAACGCCGGCTTGACCATCACCACATCGGCCCCTTCCTCAATGTCGAGCGCGATCTCCACGAGCGCCTCGCGGCCATTGGCCGGATCCATCTGATAGGTCTTCTTGTCGCCCTTCTTGGGTGCCGACTGGAGCGCGTCGCGGAAAGGGCCGTAAAAGCACGAGGCGTATTTAGCCGAATACGCCAAGATGCCGACGTTTTTATAACCAGCCGCGTCAAGCGCCCGGCGGATGCCGCCAACCCGGCCATCCATCATGTCTGAGGGCGCGACCCAATCGACGCCCGCTTCGGCGTGCGACAGGGCCATCTTGCACAGTACCTCTATGGTCTCGTCGTTGACGACTTCGCCATCTACTACCAAGCCGTCGTGGCCGTGGTGGGTATAGGGGTCGAGGGCCACATCGGTCTGCACGCAGAGTTCGGGCACCGCAGCTTTGAGGCTGCGAATTGCTCGTTGGATCAAGCCCTGCGGGTCGTAGGACTGGGTGGCCTGATCGTCTTTTTCGGTCGAGTAACCGAAGAGATTAACCGCCAGAATGCCCAAGTCCCACAACTCGCGGCATTCATCGACCAGCTCGTCAACCGAGAAG
>JAJEEZ010000558.1:0-6665 GCA_022820705.1 Candidatus Latescibacterota bacterium
AGCGGTAGCGTCGACTTAGTTGTGACCTCACCGCCCTATAATCTCAAGAATTCAACGGGCAACGGGATGAAAGACGGGAGAGGTGGCAAGTGGTCTGGTGCCGCATTAGTCGACGGCTATTCTCACTACGACGATAACGTACCACACGGAGAATATGTGCGCTGGCAAAGGGCGTGTTTAGAGGAAATGTTGCGCGTCATTCCCGAAAATGGCGCAATTTTTTATAACCACAAGTGGCGAGTACAAGCCGGTTTATTGCAAGATAGAAACGACATTGTTGCTGGTTTCCCCGTTAGGCAAATCATTATATGGAGGCGAAAAGGAGGTATAAACTTTAACCCGGGTTATTTTTTGCCGACGTATGAGGTGATATATATGATTGCTAAGCCAAAGTTCAAATTGGTGGAAAAAGCAAATGCTCACGGCGATATATGGGAATTCGGCCAAGAGAGCAAAAATAGACACCCGGCTCCTTTCCCCCTTGCTTTGATAGAGCGCATCATTTCGTCTACAAGTGCTAAGATCGTCCTCGATCCTTTCATGGGTTCAGGTACTACGGCCCTTGCAGCAAAAAATCTCAATAGAAACTTTATCGGAATAGACCTCTCTCCCGAATATTGCGATATGGCCTTACAAAGGCTTAACGACCCTCTATCCGTAGCAAGAGATAACAAAAAAGATAAAAAGATACAACAAACCCCATTATTTGATGACTGGAGTGCAAAATGAAGACATATACAAAAGAGGGTTTAATCCTAGCATTGCAGAAAATTCGTGACATAGGATGGATTGCGACTGGTAGAAAGAATAACGATGGTGGCGTCGGCAATACACTCGAAGATTTATTGGGAATAGAAGAAAATAATTTACCTATACCTAATGCAGCGGAGTGGGAACTAAAGGCACAGAAGAAAGATACAAGCTCATTAGTCACATTATTTCATATGGAACCATCTCCACGTGCGTACAAGTTTGTTCCATTAATTTTACTGCCTGTATTTGGCTGGCGACATAAAGAAGCTGGAACTAGATATCCACAGGGTGAAAAAAGTTTTAGGCAGACTATAAATGCTAAAACATATAGTAATAGAGGATTTACTGTAAAAGTAGATAGAAATAACAAGAAAGTTTTGATCGATTTCAGCCTTGAATTCATCGATCTTCAAGCCCATACAGAATGGGCTAATAATTTAAGATATGATGAGCTAAAGACTCAACCATATTGGGGATTCGACGATCTATTTTATAAGGCGGGAACTAAGCTACATAATTGCTTTTTTATGCTAGCAGAATCTAAAAAGATTGATGGAATACTGCATTTTCACTATCAAGAAATTTTCGTATTAAAAACGCTTGATATTGAAAAGTTTATTAATGCGATTGAAAATGGAGATGTTTATATAGATTTTGATGCAAGAACGGGACATAATCACGGAACCAAATTTAGATTGAAGAGAGAAGCCTTGATAAATTTATACGCGGAAGTCGAACAGTACTGATATACTGATATACAGTAATTGTTTATCTAGCTTGGATTATCTGGCTCAAACGCAACGACGAGGAAAGAGCAATGGAATACCGAAGAATGGGCCGCACCGGCCTCAAAGTATCGGAAGTTTGCCTTGGGACTATGACCTTTGGCCACAGCACGGACGAGCGAGAGGCCAAGCGGATCGTCGATTTGGCGTTTGACGCGGGCATCAATTTCTTCGACACGGCCGATTCGTATGGCGGCGGCGAGTCCGAGGTCATCACCGGCAAAGCGCTCAAGAGCCGCCGCCGCGATGCAGTCATCGCCACTAAGTTCTTCAACCCCATGGGGCCTGGCCCCAACGATTCGGGGATGTCGCGGGTGCGCATTATGAACGCCGTCGAAGACATCCTCCAGCGACTGCAAACAGATTACATCGACCTCTACTACATTCACCACGTGGATACCCAGACTCCGTTGGATGAGATGTTGCGCGCACTCGACGATTTGGTCCGCCAAGGCAAGGTGCGCTATACCGCCTGTTCCAACTATCAGGCGTGGCGCTTGATGGAGGCGTTGTGGATTTCAGACGCGAACGGCTTGGCGCGTTTTGAGTGCTATCAACCGCAATACAGCTTGGTTGTGCGCGACATTGAGCAGGAGCTGATTCCGGTTTGTCAGCTCAAAGGGCTAGGTGTGGTTGTCTGGAGTCCGCTCGGCGGCGGCTTTCTGTCTGGCAAGTACAAGCCCGGCGAGCGCACTTTGGCAGGCACGCGTTCCGCGGATGCTTGGGCCTACCCGCAAAGCTATTTTGCCGCCAATGCCGACGAGACTTTGCAAACGCTGCTAGCGGTAGCCGACGAGATGGGCCGTTCGCCAGCGCAAGTTGCCCTGCGTTGGGTGTTGGAACAACCGGCCATCACCTCGGTCATCATCGGCGCGCGTACTGTCGAGCAGGCGAGGGACAACATGCTCGCTGGCAGCTTTTGTCTGCCGGACGAGGCTCGCGCCCGGCTCGACGAAGTCTCCCACCTCCCGCATCGCTATCCAGAGGCTATGGAAGCGAACATGCACGAGCGCCGCGACGACGCGGTCGAGATGCCCTCGCTGGAGTGACGGGTGACGGAGCACTCCCTCCAGGCTGCCAAAACCTGCGAGCTTCACGTCCACATCGGCGGCAGTCTCTTTGCATCCGATCTCCTCGACTTGGCCCGTGATCACTACGAAAAAATCGACTGGTCGCTGTTTGTCGATAGCTTTGAACGCACTTATGGCCGGCGGCCCGATCCGGTTGCGCTGTTTCGCGAGGCGCTACACAGCCAATGTCTCGACTCGCTCAAGGCGCACTGCGTGTACGGCGCGGAAGACGGGGGCGACTTTGCCCATTTCCAAGCCAAGTTCAACTTGGCGATCTGCATCTATCGCCATTGGTGGAACGTCTTGGGCAAGCCAGAAGAAATACTGCACCGGATCTTTGCCCACCATCGGCGCGAAGGGCTGCGCTACGTCGAATACCGCGCCATGGCTCCCTACGACCACATTCAGCCCGAAGCCTTCGCGCAGTTTCACGAGCTGACTGCTCGCGCCATCGCCCAAGCCTGTACTGCAGACTTTACCGCTCGCTATATCATCAGCCTGCCGCGCTGGGCACCGCTCGAATGCTACAAACTGGTTCAACGCCTGCTCGACGAAAACGAGGATTTGGTCCCCACGATCATCGGCCTCGACTTCTGCCACTTTGAGGAGGGCTATCCGCCCGCGAGTACTCGCGCCTTCTTCCGCCGCCTGCGCCGCGACAACGAGCGGTACCCGGAGCGCGCTCTCGACGTGGCCTATCACGTCGGCGAGGTGTACTTCGATAAGTCGCTCGAAAGCTCGGTGCGCTGGTGCCACGAAGCCGCGGAGTTGGGTGCGCTGCGCCTAGGACATTGCACTGCGCTCGGGCTCGACCCGGAAGTTGCTGTGGCTCGCCGACCCCAAGCCCACGAGAGGGAGCGGGTCAGCGAACGCTTGGTCCAAATTGCCTACGATTTGCAACACAAGGCCGCATTGGAAGAATTCGGCGTCCCGGTTGATGACCAAGCCTTGATGCAGGAGCGCAGTAGCCTCTCGTCCCGTCCCGGCGATGCGCTGGTTTGCCGCGCATACGATCCCGCACGCCTCGAAGCGGTGCGCCGACGGCAAGACTTTGTGCTCAGCCGCTTGGCTGCGCTCGGCACCGTAGTAGAGACCTGCCCGACCTCCAACTTGCGCATCGGTGCGGTGCCCGACGCCAAAGATCACCCGGTACACCGCTTCCTATCATCCGACGTTCGACTGGCCATCGGTGCCGACGACCCCGGCCTTTTCGACTGCACATTGGCCGACGAGGTCAACTGGGTCCAGCGCCACACTGGCATGACAGCCGACGCACTACAAGCCCGCCTTGGCGATCCGCGCGACTACCGGTTTGGCACGACCCGCGCCCGCTAGGAACCCATGATTACTCCGCAAAAGATGTTCAAGGGGTTTTTCTATACCTTGGGCACGGGCTATGCGGCGCGGCTGTGTAGCGTGGGCCTGACGGTGTTGATCAAAAGACAGCTCGAACCGAGTGTTTTTGCCGATGTGTTTTTGGGCGTGACGGTCTTTACCATGCTGTCCAGCCTGCGCGAATTCGGTCTGACGCACGCGCTGTTGCACTTCCAAGACCGCGTCGAGGAATTCGTCGGCACGCACTTTGCGCTGAATGTGTTCATTACCCTGCTGTCGTGTTTGTTGACCAGCGGGGTCGTCTTGGCCTTGACGTTGCTCTTCCCAGCGGATTTTTCCTGGACTTTTGCCCAAGTCGCGTGGCTGCTGGCGGCGCTGCACTTTTTGCGCCAACTGAGCCTGACTTCAGAGGCTCTGCTGAGGATGGATTTTGAGTTTGGCCGGCTCTCCCTGTTGCACGGACTGGGGACGCTGTTGGCCTTGGGCAGTGCGCTGCTGGCGGCCCGCGCCGGGTGGGAAGAATGGAGTTTGATATTGGGAGGGTGGACTACGTACTCGGTGCTCAGCGTGGTGTACGTGCTGTTTTTTTCTACGGCTACTTGGTGCAGCCGTCCTCTGCGCCGCGCCTCCTTGCACTTTGACTGGGTTTGGGCGCGCCGCTTGTTGGGCTATGGCGTGTGGATCTGGATTGGCTGGGTATTGCAGATTTTTATTTGGTGGTACGACAAATTGGTCGTGCGCTTGGTAGTAGGCGATACGGCGCTCGCGCTCTACGAGACGGCGTGGTGGCTGGTGCAGATTCCCACTGCGATCATCGCGCATATCATCCTCAACTACAGCGGTGCCCTGTACTCGCGGTATCAACACGAGCGCGAGCGGCTGGGTGAGTTGTTCTCCAAGATGATCAGCCTAGTGCTGAGAGTGTCGGCTCCGGTGTCGCTGATTTTGGTTTTTAATGCCCGCGAAGTAACCGCCCTTTTAGGCGTCCAATGGGCTGGGTCGGCGCGCATTGTGGTTTGGCTGGCGGCTTATGCGCTTTTGCGCCCGTTGCTCAGCGATGGATTTAGCCTACTGTGGGCCGTAGGGGCGACGCGCCGGTCCGCGTGCATCGTGGGGATGCAGGGGGTAGTGGCTCTTTTTGCCGTCCCCGCGCTGGCCGTGTTGTGGGGCGCGGAGGGTGTGGCGTACAGCATGGGTGCGGTGGCAGGCACAGGTTTTATCGGACTGTGTGTTGGTTTGCGCACCTATGTGAGCGTCAATTGGTTCAAAGTGTTAGCCGCGCCGGCCGTGGGGTTGTTGGCAGCCGCGGTATGTGGATGGTCGTACGATCGTTGGGCCTTGGATTATGCGGTGGGCGATTTTGTCTTGCGGAGTGGGATTATGGCGTTGGCGTACGGGATTGTTCTCGGGATACTAGAGCGCCGCACCATTGTCGAGGAGCTCGGGCACTTGCGTCGCATTATGCGCGGGGGTGAGGAAGAGGAATAGAAAACGCAGGACGACCACGTGCTTTTGACCGTCTATCGCGGATCGGTGCCAATTTCTATTTCGCCGGCCGCGATCTGTGCGAGCGTTGCCGCGTAGAGTTGGTGTTCTACTGCTAATACCCGCTTTTGTAACGTTTCGGGCGTGTCTTCTGCTTTCACTGGAACCTTCTCCTGTGCGAGTACCTTCCCGTGGTCGTATTCTTCATCCACCAAGTGGACTGTCGCTCCGCTCTCTCGCTCTCCGGCAGCTAGCACCGCCTCGTGAACCCGCATCCCATACATGCCCTGTCCGCCGAACTTGGGCAACAGGGCGGGATGGATGTTCAAAATCCGCCCTTCGTAGGCCGCCAAAACCTCGGCCCCCAGCTTCTTCATGTATCCGGCTAGGCAAATTACTTCGACCCCGTGCCGCTGCATGGCCGCCAGAATCGCTTCTCCCAGCGTCTCTCCGTGCGTTCGCTCGCTCAGGTGGTACGCCGCGATGTTCGCCTGCCGTGCCCGCGCCAGTGCGCCCGATTGCGAGTTGTTGCTAATCACCACGCGCGGCTCGGCCGCGAGCGTCCCCGCCTGACAGGCGTCGATTACCGCCTGCATGTTCGAGCCGGTGTGCGAGGCGAGAAACCCCAGTTTTAGCATTTAGAGGATATCCAGAACTTGCTCTGGCGGTCGCCCGAGACGCGCTTGGTCTCCTTTGACCACGATGGGCCGCTCGATCAGGATGGGATGTTCCACCATCGCCTGAATGAGCTGGGCGCGATCCGCGACCTCGGCCAACCCCAGCGCCTCGTATTCGTCCTCTTTGGTGCGCATCAGTTCCCGGGGTTCTAGTCCCAGCTTTTGCAAAAGTTCCTCTAGGGTCTTGGCGTCCGGCGGCGTCTTTAGGTACTCGACGACGGCTGCCTCTACGCCTTGCTCGGACAATAGAGCCAACGTCTGCCGACTTTTAGAGCATTGCGGGTTGTGGTACATCGTTACTTCGGCCATTTTTTACTCCCGTTGAGTGTTTGATTACCACCGCCAAAATTAAGGTCTTGCCCTCATGCCTACAATAAGCCCGGCGACGCAAGCCGACGCCGAATTCTTTCAGCAAAACGGCTACATCCGCTACGAGCACTTCTTCTCCGCCGAGGAGATCACCTCGCTGCGCCAAGCCATTGACCACGCCATTGACACGCATCGCGCCCGCATCAAAGGGGCCGAGAGGGATGGCCGCGTGTCGGAAGAGTACGAGCGCG
>JAJEEZ010000203.1:0-3850 GCA_022820705.1 Candidatus Latescibacterota bacterium
GCGACACGTCGGCTTGGACGGCCATGCCCTCGGTGCCGCACGACTCGACCTGCGCCAAAATCTCCTGCGCGGCCTCGGCGTTGTGTTGGTAGTTGATGGCGACCTTGGCTCCGTGTTCGGCCAGCATTCGGACGATGGCGCGGCCGATGCCGCGACTGCCGCCTGTTACCAAGGCGGTGCGCCCGGCAAATATCGCGGTGGTCATGTGCGTTGGCTTTCTTTAAACGAGTATAGAGGATTTATTCAACCGTTCGTACAAGGTAACTCAAAAAAGTGTTTTTAGTTAACCGGCCAAATAGCCCTCTATCTGGGCGACTTGGTGCAAGAAGAAGTTCTCGCTCCACACTTGCAATCCCTCTTGTTCCTTGGTCGGCAGGAAGCGCTGCACATCGCTGCGGGCGATTCGCCAGTCAATGGTGCCGATCTTGTCGCGCAGGGCATTTAGTAACCACGCCACAGTGATTTCCTGCTTTTCATTTTTCCAAGGGCCTTGCTGCAAGAGGGCATTGGCCAAGAGTTCGAGATCGGGCTCAATCCGGCGTCCTACATACCAAATTAAATCATACCAATCTCGACCTTTGGTATAGGTGCGGCACAATAGCGCATGGGATTTGGTAGCGAAACCCGAAGCTAGGGACTGAACGGTGATAGGAGCCGTCACCGGGAATGAGAGATAACTGGTTTCAAAACGGGAGCCCGCTGGGGGATTGGTATCGATTTCGAGCTTTACCCGAATTTTTTTTTGCGCCTGCCGCCTGTAGGGAAGCCCTAGGGGCATCACTTTGCCGATAGAATCCGTTTTTACAAAGGCTTTGCGCATGGCCTTATCCACATCCGATTTGTCTTGGATTTCAAAGTCGATCCCCTCTTGGGCGCAATCGCGCTGCACCCTTGCCAAATAAGGCTGCCAAACAAAGTGCGGATTGGGCTTTTTTAACAAGAAATCTAGGTCTTGTGAAAAACGGTTTATACCATAGACGATGCGCAGGCACGTTCCGCCGTGAAACATGGCCTCCGCAAACAGTCCGGCGCGGGACAAGCTGGCTAGGATATAGTGCTGCATCAACTCCTGCAATGCGTTTTCCTGTTCCACTGCATTGCCTAAATCGTATTCGCCGAGTTTGGCCGCGACCACGTCATGAAACATGGTTCACCGCCTTTTCGAGTCCTTCCAGATAGGCCCTCGTCCTGCGATTGCACACGGCAGCGCAAATTTCTTCGCTATGTGCAAAGGAGATCTGGGCCAGATCGTCTTCCTCAATCCGCAGGGACTCGGTACAATAACTCAGACCATCCCGCTTCCAGCTAATTTCTCGGTGGAGGTACACGGCGTCGGCAATGGCGCGCAACGGCGAGGCAATAAACGCCCACTCGCCTCCCTCTAGCGGGGTCGCCTCAACGCCGGCCCGGGGATGGGGCGATGGAACTCGATCAAAGGAGAAGACGCCTAGGGGGGTTGAAACGGTCCGACTCCGCGCAGTGGTAACGCTGCTGATCTGATAGACAGCTTCGGGAATGAGACCGTGGTGCCAAAGAGCGGTTTCAAGGCTGATATGCGAAGGGGTATGCAGCATGGCTGCAAGGGCAAAGGGGTGGAGTTCGGACCTGCGGAACACTTTGTCCAAAATAAAAAGCCCCCGTTTGAGGCGCAGAATCTCGCCAGCGCGGGTAGCCCGGTGAATCAACTGCTTTCTGGCCCCTATGGACGCATCGGCGAACAGATTGCCTACGACAGTATAGTCGAAGAGGCCTCCTGGGGGAGATAATCGGATAATCTGTTCGGTTAATTGTTGCATTTTGTCTTTAAGTTACGAAATAAGTAACTTAAGAGCAAAAAAGGGGCCGGGAACAATCCCGACCCCTTTGCTTGAACTTCGGCTAGTCTGGCGATTAGCCGCCCGCTGCTTTGGTGCTCTCTGCGATTTTGGCGACGATCCCTTGAGTATCGTACACTCCGCGCAGCCGTTCCGCGATTCGCCCTTGTGCATCCACCACGTAATACGAAGGCAAACTGCGGATGCTATAGGCTTTTGCTACGTCCGCACCCCATCCAGCCGCCCGCAGATGGACGCCTTTGATTTCGTGTTTAGCAATCGCCTCTCTCCAGGCTTCCTCATCGTCGTCTAACGAGATGTTGAGGAAGACGACCGGCTGCTCGGCTGTCTCTTCCTTGATTTTTCGCAGGTCGGACAGATCGCCAATGCACGGCCCGCACCAACTCGCCCAAAAGTCGATGAATATCGCCTTCCCTTTGAACTGGCTCAGCGATACTGGCTGGCCGTCGAGGTCGTCGAGCGTGAAGTCGGGCGCAGGTTGCCCTGGTTGTAGAACCAGGGCCTTACCTAACGCCGCTTCGATAGCTTCGTTGTACTCTGGGTAGGGGTTGGTTTCTTTGAATTTCTCCCACTTTCTATGGACGAACGCAAAGTCTTTGCCGCGCTCAAACCCAGCTATCAACTCGCCGGCCAAAAACCAGTAGAGTACTCTCCCTTCCAGTTTTTGCTTGGCCAAATCGTATGATCGCCAATGCCCAAGCCAAGTCCGGGCATTTTCGTCGGCGTAGATCGAGTCGAGTTGAGCTTGGGCCGCCGCCGATAAACCCAGTGCCGATAGATCGAGTTTCTCGGATAGCTTGAGCCGTTGGCGATGTTCGTACAGGGAGTCGAACTGGGCTTGAGCCGAATCCGAAAGACCAAACCCCGATAGATCGAGTTTCTCAGATAGTTTAGGCGGCTCTTTCCTCAAGGAATCCATCGGTACTTCAGACGGGATGTAGAACGCGATCGTCCCTCCCGTCGTATCCACCCTAGGTGCCTCTTCCTGACTTGGAGAGATGATGCTGGATCTATGTCCTTCCTTTTCGTACAGGGAGTCGAGGTGGGCTTGAGCGGCGGCTTTCGAAATACCAAACTTCGACAAATCGACCATCTGCGACAGCTTGAGCCGGCGGCCGTCTTTTTCGTATAGGGAGTCGAGTTGGGTCTGCATCGAATCCGACAAACCCAACGCCGACAAATTGACCATCTTCGACAGGCTGGGATTTAGGCCGTCTTTTTCGTATAGGGAGTCGAGTTGGGTCTGTACTGAAGCCCACCACTCAAAACCCGATAGATCGTACGTCTCGGATAGCTTGGGATATTTTGGTCCGGTACCCTTGTTTGATTCCCAATCCAAGGTGCGCTCCAAAAACGTGCGATATTCGCCCGTGCCAATGGCCTTTTCATCGACTAGGGGAATGTCTCGTAGAAAGTCGTAGTACTCCAGAGTGATGTCCCTGTTATCGTGGTGATTGGCAGATCTGTAATTCGTCGGGTAGGAGATCATCTCCCTAGCCCACTCGTAGTTGAAGCGGGCCGTTGCATAGTCGATAAACCCCGGAGAAAGCTCATACTTTTCACGCGCCTTGGCGAGCCACTCAAACTCATCCTGCCGTCGCTGCTCCGCTTGGCGAATGAAATCTTCCAACGCCAGCCCCTCGTAGTCGGGGCGGTAGTCGAGATAGTCGGGCAGAATCTCGGCTATGAAGCGGTTATTGTCCGCGCCTTGGCCGCTGAACTCAAGGGAGGAGGAGAAATGGCCTTCATTCATCTCGATGTGCAGACTGTCCCCAGGTTCGACAAAGAGGATCAACTGAGCGCGCGGCCCAAAGACGAAAGACCGCAGCCCCTCCAGCCATTTCCACTTGGGAGGTTGTGGGTCTTTGTAGCGTCCCATGACGAGCGTCCCTCGGGGCACCGGAAAGGTGAGGGCGAAGCGGTTTTCGCCGTCCAACGCGACGAGGTGTTCAGACCTTGTTGGCGACAGCGAGGACGTGTAACGAAATTCGATTTCCCGCGCTGGGGGGTTGTGT
>JAJEEZ010000547.1:0-15738 GCA_022820705.1 Candidatus Latescibacterota bacterium
CAACAGTCTGTTCGCTGCTGCTGCCCAAGGTATCCTCATCTTCTTTCTCACCGCGGCGGCTGAGCCTTTGTACCGACGTTACTACGCGAATCAAATCCAGATTGGGGGCCAGTTTACGCCCGCGGGCCTGCGCACCAAGCGCTTTCTCCTCGGCACCATTCTCGGCTTGGCCATGACCCCCGCCTTTTTGGCCTACCAAGTCCTCTTTTACATCGCGGCCGAACAGTTGGTCGGCGCTTGGGGTCCGGCATACATTCCCTACAGCGATATGGTCAACACCTATATCCCGTGGATCATGGTGCTGTTGATCGGCTTTATGCCCGCGGTCTCCGAGGAGTTCATGTCTCGGGCGTTTTCGATTCCCTTCCTGCACAAATACCTCAAGTTCCGCTGGGTTGCGGTCGTCATCGCGGGCCTTATATGGGGATTTGCTCATGCTAACTATCCTCAGCAACCCTTTTACATTCGCGGCATTGAGGTGGGCATCGCCGGTATTGTAGTTGGCTATATTTTCCTTCGCTTTGGGATCCTTGCTCCTCTCGTATGGCACTATACGATTGACGCCCTGTACACGTCTTTAATCCTCTTCCGCTCGTCCAATAGCTATTTCATCGTTTCAGCGGCTTTGTCGGTGGGCCTGATGCTGTTGCCCTTGGCGGTAGCTATAGTCCTCTACTTGCGGCAGCGCCGCTTCGCCGACCCAACGTCTTTGCTCAACAAAAGCGCTGCACCCCCCGCCTCGGAAGCCGCCGCAGACGAGCCTACAGCACAACAGCCAGCATCCCCGGCTCCCACGTTCGCCTATGTCCCGTTGTCCAAGCGACGTATAGGTTGGGCCGCTGCGGTGGTAGTGATCTCGCTCGGTTTTTTCGCCCTCGACTATGAAAAGCCGCTCGACTTTGTCGATGTTCAGTTGACGCGACTGGAGGCCGAAGTCAAGGCCATTGAGCATCTAGCGGCGACCGGCGCGGACCCCTCGGCATACGAGGTGGTCACCTATCATCAAAACCAGCCGAATACGATGGCGATTCGATACATCCTAGAGCGCGACTCGGTGGCCGTGGTCAATCGCCTATACCAAGAAGATCTTTTGGCCAGTTTGTGGGTGACGCGCTTTTTCCGCTACGGCGAAAAGGAGGAATACCGGGTCGCCGTCCATCCAGAAGACGGTTCCCTTTACAGCATAAACCACCTGCTAGCCGAAGAAGCTGAGGGAGCGGACCTCGAAGAGGCACAAGCCCAAGCGATAGCTGTCGATCACTTACGTGCCTACGGCTTTGACGTCGAGCAATTGGAGCTTAAGGAATCCTCGTCGGAAAAACTGCCCAACCGCCGCGATCACCGCTTCGTCTTCGAAGCTATCGAGGGCGACCCGCGCAACGTTGAAGAGTTGCGCTATCGAGTGCGGGTCAACGTGGCCGGCGACGAGCCGGTTTCTATCTATCGCTTCCTCAAAGTGCCCGAGGATTGGCGACGCGAGCGCCAGGAGAGTACTACGCTCAAAACCGCGCTTTCCGGTTTGCTTATAGTTTTAATTGCCGCGGTGGTGATCCACGGCCTGTGGCTGCTCGTGCGCCGCGTGCGGAACGAGGGCCTAGTTTGGGCACCGCTGGTTAAAATCGCCGCGATTGGTGCGGCCTTTTTCTTACTCGACTTTATCAATGGCCTGTCGATTTTCGGGCACTTCTACGATACTCGCCTCACGCTGCCGATCTTTACCATTACCCAGATACTGGGCATGGTATTGGGTAGCTTGGGAATCGGCTTGGCGATTCTCGCGGCCCTCGGCTTGTCCACCAGCCTCTATCCAGACTGGCCGGCGCGTCTGCGGGCTGCGCGGCGCGTGCCCGAATTCCGCGACGCGGTCGTTGGGGTCGTGCTGGTCCTCGTCGCCAGCGAGGCATGGCAGCACTTGCGCGGCTACCTAGAGAGCCGATTCATCGCCTCCGACCCGAGTCTCGGCTTTGGGCTGCCTTCTGGATTGGACCAGTATCTGCCCTTTTGGAATTTCCTGTCCGACGGCGTAGTGGGAGCTATCTCCGTCCCGATTGTCGCCGGCTTGGTGCTCTACTATAGCCGCGTCGTTATAAAAAAGAGGCTTTACGCGGTCGTGGCGGGCTTGGGGGTAGGCTTGATTATGTCCGGCGGCAATGCTGTTCACTTCGACGAGTTCCTTTTTGAGTTGTTGACGTTTGTCACTAGTATCGGCTTCGTCGTCGCTGCAATCGTCTTGCTCTTGCGGAACAACCTCCTCGCCTACGTGTTGCTGGGGTTTGTCTCGGTGCTCTCGGCGGTCAAGAGCCTCGGTGCGCTGTCCGCGCCGGCCTATCAGTTGCAAGCCGGTATTCTGTTGCTGCTGGTTCTTGTGGTCGTCTTCTGTCTGTGGTGGCGTTTGGACGCTGAGCGCGGGTGATGGAGCTTATTTCCCACGCCGCCTTGCTGTGGGCGTCGTTTGAGCGCCTAGTGGCAGGGATCCCGCGCTTCCTCATTTTCGCCACGGCGATGTACGTCCTCCTCTACTTTGCGACGCTGGCCTTGGTCGCTGGGGTGCATCGGCACTGGTGGCGCGTCACTTGGTTTCGCCGCCTGTTCTACTGGCAGTTTCCCCTGACTCTATTAGGCGTGGTGTCCTGCGTCCTGAGCCGCTACTACGATGTGCCTTGGCTGTGGACCGTCGGCACGAGCTTGTTCTCGGCTCTCACTCTTTACCTCGGGGCCTTCTTCATCGCCGCCTTGCTGATGACGCCGGTCGTCTTGGGCGTTTTGCTCTACGACCGCTTGCGGCAAGGGGGGACGGAAGAGCCTAGCTCGTTTGAGCGGCGGCGCTTCCTCAGCCGCGGCCTCGCTGTGGTACCCGCTCTTGGGGCGGTGGGCGTCAGCCACGGTATCTACACCTCCTATACTCGCACGCGGATGCCCACAGTGCCGCTCCGCTATCCCGACCTGCCCGCCGAGTTAGAGGGCTTGAAGATCCTCCATCTCAGCGACATACACATTGGGCCGTACATCCAGCTCGCCGACCTCGAAGCTCTGCTCGTGCGCGCGGCTCAAGCCGCACCGGACCTGATCGCGATTACCGGCGATGTATGCGACCACAACCCGGATTACTTGGCGACCCTGCGCCTGATCGAAAGCGTGCCGACTCGGCTTGGGACCTATGCCTGCTTGGGCAATCACGAATACATGCGCGGCATCCGTCGTATTCGCCGACACTTCGACCGGACTGCGATTCCCTTGTTGGTGAATGAAGGACTGTCGGTGCCTGTGGGCGCGGCGACTCTGTACCTCGGCGGAGTTGACGACCCGCGCTTTCTGCGCAGTCCGGCGTCCTACGCGCAACTTCGCAACTCAGTGGAAAAGGCCGTAAGCGCGTCGCCGAGCGATGCCTTTACTGTGCTGCTGAGTCACCGCTCGCAAGCCCTCGACTACGCCGCGCCCCTCGGCGGCACCGACTTGATTTTGGCTGGCCATACGCATGGTTTCCAGCTAGGCATGGCCGGGCGCAGCTTTTTTGAGCCGTTCTTTCCCGAGCGCTATATCTGGGGGCACTACGAAAAGGGCCGCACTCAGCTCTACACCACGGCCGGCGTTGGGCACTGGCTGCCCTTCCGCTTCGGTTGCCCACCCGAGGCCCCGATCATCACCCTGCACCGAGCGTAGGGGCAATCCTTGTGGTTGCCCTCGTTCTGAACAGCACGAGAAATGTTAAAAATGCCTCTTAGCGAAAGGAAAATATTATGCGCATACTCGTAACCGGAGCGGCAGGTAGCGTTGGCTCTAACGTGGCCCGTGGCCTCAAGGATCGCCACGAGGTGCGCGGTCACGACCGCGTGCCCATGCCCGATCTCACGGATACCGTCGTCTCTGACCTCACCGACTTTGACTCTATGCTAGAGGCCACGCGCGGTGTGGACGCCGTCGCCCACATTGGGGGCCTGCCCGGCGGCAACGAGTGGGATCCCATGCTTCAGAGCAACTTCATTGGCACGTACAACGTCTTTGAGGCCGCGCGCCAAAACGGAGTCAAGCGCGTCGCCTATGCCAGCCGCGCCGGGGTCTTAACGCTCTATCCGCGCAACATCCGCCGCACGGTCGATATGACTACCACTCCGGTGGGTATCTACACGGTCAGCAAGATTTTCGGCGAGGGTCTGGCCCACTCTTTTGCCCATCAGCACGACATGGGATTTGTCTGCGTGCGCATCGGCAACTTCAATCTCAAGCGCGACCAGCCCGAACACCCGCATCACCTTAGCCACGGCGATTGCGTGCGAGTTTTTGAGCAGGCGCTGATTCACCCGGGCGTGAAGTTTGAAATCGTTTTTGGGGTGTCGGGCAGCAACTGGCCGCTCTACGACGTCGAGCACGGCAAAAGGGTGATTGGGTACGAGCCGCAGGATTATTCGGAGGTGCCGGAGGAGGAGTGGGGGAGGTAGGGCTGCTTAGACACCAATGAGACACTGACAGCGGTAAAATGCGTTGGACACTTGGGCTTGAGACGATGGGCACTTTTGCTTGACAGTCTCCGAGTCCTTGGTACATTTCACAACATCATTAAAAAACGACATAAGGCGGGTACCTCTGCGATGGAGATACCCGCCTAAAAATATGCAATCAGACGTTGCAGTAGTCAGAAGAAACGATATGACAGATTCGGAGCTTCAGAAAAGTCGAGAGATTCTCGAAAGTTTGACGGTCGAGAGCTTACAGACCTCAGAAGGCCAGGAAGAATTTAATCAGGCGGCGGGAAAGTACATTCGGGGCAAAATCAAAAAGATGTCTTTGTTTTACAAGGTGATGCCCCCCCAGATCGTAACCGAAGACAAATTGGAGACCATCCTTGGCAACGCGACGGGCGAGCAGCCTGATCTAAGATGCTTCAGGCCCAGTGTACAGAAGCCAGGCATGGCGATGTTGATGGACATGGGTGGCGAGCCAGTCCCCGAGTATGTAGACGGTAAACAGCGGCTTCTCATCCCGATGCGTACTGTCAAGACCAAGTGGTTTAAAAAGACCGCCGAGGAGCTTTCAGGCTCTGGCATCCTGAAGGTTGTCGAGGAGATGGCCTCTTGGGAGGTCAAGGAGCGTGACAGGAAATTTCTGAAGTACTGCGAGCTAGTGGTCGCGCAGTCGGGACAGGTGCTTAGAGAGAATGGTCCCCTGCAGCACGATCATTTCCGCAAAATTCAGCATCCGGCTCAGGGTCATGAGATCATGCCCAAGATGGTTCTTCTATCCGAAATAGCCTTCATGGACTTGGACCTACCAGACTCTGCTACAGAGATTAACCCCATGACATGTATTCGCTCAATCGACAACGATATACTTGCTTCGACAGAGATATGGTCTTTTCCAGCACCAGACTCTTTGGGATATAATCTGTATTGCGGGAATTACAAGGTCCAGAGTCAGAGGAAAGCGGACGGGTGGAGGTTCATAGGATGGGAGATGGTTGGTGCAGGCATTGGCAATATCAATGGCATTACTCAGCTCACTATAACGTCGTCTCACCGGTTGGGTTTCATGGACGGAGAGATCAAAGTCCCCGACGACTTCGACAGCATGGGCGATTCTGAGATAGAGAAGATGTTCGAGGAGGATGAGTGACTTTATTACTGGATACTCATCTGTTGCTGTGGGCGGCAGGCGACTCAGGACAGTTGTCATCAAAAGCTCAGAATCTTCTCGGCGACCCCGCTACGGAGCTGATGTTCAGCACCGCAAGCATTTGGGAGGTCGTTATCAAGAGCGCACTCGGTAGAGACGACTTCCGCGTTGACCCGCAGCGGTTTCGGAATGGCCTGATACAAAACGGCTACAGCGAATTAGAGATTCGATCCGAACACGCGCTCGCTGTCGGGTCTCTGCCGCTAATTCACAAGGACCCCTTTGACCGCATACTCATAGCGCAAGCACAGATCGAAAACGTCACGCTGCTTACCACGGACGACAAGGTGGCCGGCTATCCCGGTCTCATCCAAGCGGTCTGAGGGATTCTAAACCAAAAGACAACGGCTACTGGCCCGTGGCTAAAATAAAAAAGAGGTCTTAAATGCCAGTGTCGACGTCAGCAATTCCCGATGAATACCGCGCTGATGTAGCTCGGGCGGTGGAGATCTGTAAGGCGGAGGGATGCAGAGACGTTTTTATTTTTGGCTCGGTCGCAACCGGACAGCATCGACCGCAGTCGGATCTGGATATAGCTGTCCGTGGCTGTCCGACCGAGCACTTCTATCGGCTGCTAGGTCGATTGATGGATGAACTTGCCCATCCGGTAGACTTGGTTGATCTGGACCTTGAAACCCGAGTTGCTGAATTCCTTGAGCAGGAAGATCAACTAGTGCAAGTTGGCTGAGGCTCTCGGCCGATCTATTGTCTGTAAAATTCAGAGTGGAGATGCCCATGGATCCAAGTTGCTTGCAGTACTGCATGACCGATGCACAGCGCGACCATTTTGAGCAGCAGGGATACCTGATCGTCGAGGATGCGCTCGACGACGATATGCTGGGTCGGCTGCTGGAGGCTGGCGATCGCGTTGATGCCGAGGAAAGGGCGGCGCGTGGTTTAGCCCCCAATGCCTTGCTGTCGAAATTCAGGACTATTGTCGAGGATGATGTTTTTCTCGAACTGCTCGATTGGCCCAAGACGTTCCCACTGATTTGGGACATTCTCGGCTGGAACGTCCAGCACTACATCTCGCATTTGATCTACTACCCGCCCGAATCCAAGAGTAGCGTCGATCTGAAGCCGGGAGGATGGCACCAAGACGGCGGCCGGCCAGTCCCCGAAATGGAGCGTCCCCAACCGAGGTTGTCGCTAAAGGTCGGATTCTGGCTGACGGACATCAGCGAGCCGGAGAGAGGGGGGATCAGGATCGTCCCCGAAAGCCACAAGGGAGACCATCCGCCCGATTTTGCCGATGCCATGCAGGTTCAGGTGAAGGCGGGAACGGCCGTGCTGTTCGACCGGCGGATGTGGCACGCGCGCGGGATTAATACCTCGGAGACGACCCGGAAAGTGCTGTTTTTGGGGTATAGCTATCGCTGGCTGCGCGGCCTCGACTACAACCTGATGCCCGCTGAAATCCTCGCCAAGTGCAGTCCAATACGCCGGCAATTGCTCGGCGATGGGGTGGATGTCAAAGGGTGGTGGCAGCCGACAGATGAGGACGTTCCCCTCAAGGGCTGGCTGACCGAGCACAAGGGGAAGGAATACGTCGAGCGGATTGGGCAAAAGCAGTGGGAAAGGGAGAAGTGGGAAGTGCCGGGCGGCTAGTACCTTCAATCCCACCACACTTCACCGGGAACCAGATGGGCGCGCAGCAGCTCTTCGTTTAACTCCACCCCGATCCCCGGCTGGTCGGGCACGGTGATGTACCCGCGATCGACTACGGGTCCGCCCCAATCCAGCGCGATATCGTCCCACCAAGGACAGTCGAGACCGTGGTGTTCCAGCGCTAGGAAGTTCGGCGCGTTAGCACACACGTGCGCCGAAGCCACGGTACCCACTGGCGTGCAGATGTTGTGCGGGGCAAAGGCCAGCGAATGCAACTCGCACAACTCGGCCACCTTTTTGCCTTCCTGCACCCCGCCGAAGCGAGGGATGTCGGGCGTGATAATATCCGCGGCCCGGTCTTCTATCATGGGTCTGAGTCCATGACTCATCCAGTGATTTTCACCACAGGCAATGGGCACGGAAGTGTGGTCAGTCACGTACTTGAGAGCGTCGATATTTTCCGGTGGGGTCGGATCTTCGAGCCACAGGATGTCGATGTCCTCCAGCCTTCGAGCCACCCTGAGCGCGTCCGCTGGCTGGTAACTCCAGTGCATATCTAGGCACAGCTCGACATCGGTGGGCAGGGCCTCGTAGGCCGCGTGGCTGACGGCGCTCATGTACTCGACCTCAGCCCTGGATAGGGCGCGGTTGTGGGGATCCTTGCGGTACTCCCCTGGAGCGCTGTTGTCGATATCGACCTTGACGACGGTGTACCCGGCTTCTACCCGCTGGCGCACGCCGTCGGCATAGGCTGCGGGCGAGTGGTCGCCGGGTCGGGCCGTGTCGGCGTAAATGCGCACACGATCTCGGTACTTGCCGCCGAGCAACTGCCACAAGGGCAGGCCCGTCATCTTGCCGTGCAGGTCCCACAGCGCCAGTTCAACTCCCGACAAGGCCAGCACAATACTTCCTCCCGAGGACCCTGCGCCGATTAGCCCGCGGTAGATCTTTTGCGCCAGCCGAACCGGGTGACGGGGATCCTCGCCGACGAGCAGTCCTTCCATGCGCGTGAGGATGTCTCGCACGCCGATGGGCAACTGCGCTTCGCCAATGCCGCAGATCCCCTCGTCCGTTTCCACCTTGACCAGCGTCCACGTCCAGGGAATGCCCTGAATCATGACGGATTTAATCCCTGTAATTTTCACGTAGGCCGTGCTCCTCTAAGAAAGTTATTTGCCCTGACGGCTTCTAAGTGCGCAGCGCCCGCTCGAGGTCGAGGCGATCGGCCTCAAGGGCGGTGCGGAAGACTTCGACCGTATCCCGGACTCCTTGGACCAGCGATCGATACTGAAGAGGTCCGAGGGCCTGGTTCAAGGCGCTGTCATCGGCGCTTGAGGGATGTGGCAGCGGCGTTGGGTCGAATCCAATTTTGCCCGCCGACTCGGGGATAACCTCCTCGATTGCAGCGACGATTTGGGCCATGGAGACCGTGCTGCCTCCCAGATTGTACACTGGGGCACCTTCCAGCTTGGTCCTAGCCGCGGCGATAAAGGCGGCGGCGACATCATCGGCATGGTGATAGACGAGGGTGCCGCCATAGGTGATCTCGTACTCGCGACCGAGCGCGGCGGCTAGCATGGCCTTGGTGGGGGTGGAGGTCCAGCCCTGGTCGCGACCCGGGCCGTACACTACGCACGGGCGCAGACCAATGCTGTGGACCGACTGCTCCCGCCAATAGACCTGAGCCGTGCCTTCGTTGCACTGCTTGAACACCCCGTAGAGAGTCGGAGGCAGCAACGGAGCGTCGTGGGCAATCGGCCCCGGAGGATACGCTTCCGGATCGCCGTACACCCCAAACGAGCTTGCAAAGACCAGATTCTGGATCTGGTCGCTATGACGCGCGGCCGTCTCGAAGACGACGGTGCTCCCCATGACGTTTACCTTGGCCCCGCGTACTGGATCGGCCCGAACTAGGGGCACCTGCATGGCTGCTAGATGCAGGATATGAGTAATACCGCATTCGACCACGATTCGCTCGAACCCGTCCAGATCCGCGATGTCTCCCTCGAGTAGTCGCACCTGGTCCAGTTCTTCATCCGTCATGATCATCCGCAACCGATAGGGATCGCCGCCTAGGTCGTAGGTCCACACCGGAACCCCCTCGCGGACTAGCCGGCGAACCGCCCATGCACCCACGCAGCCGAGTGCCCCTGTCACCAAATACCGCTCATTCATATATCGCCTTTATGGGAAAAATAAACTCGATTTTTTATTGCCCTGCAGATAACATATTGCGTTTCGCCTAGCGGGCAATGGTCGCGTTACCCGTCTGCAACACTCGCTGTAGCGATCACGTGGTTGTTGTCCGGCTCAGTCGGTCGAGGACATTGCGGGTGATCTGGGCGACGGTCGCGTCTCCTTTTAGCCCGTGTGACCAGTCGGTTGTCCCGGCCGTGAACACTGTGCCGCCGCGAGTGTAGAGGCCCATGACTGCCGCGCCCTCCCGGCCCTTTTCCCAGCGCTCGTACCACGCGCTGTCGTCTGGGTGCCACCGCGCCGGAGCGGTGCACAGAATGGTAAAGTCGGCCGGAGTACCATAGGTCCCCTTGGGCACCGGCAGCCCGTTTTCCAGTTCGTACTCGCAGCCGTCGCACTCGTAGCCGACGATGGTGTGCTCGCCTCCGAAGGTGTCGTCGCGCTGCAAGTCTGTCTCCGCGAAAACCCAATGTTCCGGGCGATGGACTGTAAACGCTCCGGACCCGTCCATGTATTGCCCGTGGCTGAGGTGATAGCCTCCGTAGAGGAAGCCGACGCCGGTCAGTTCGTTTTCCGGCCGGCCCACGAGGTGGTGGCTCCACAAGGTCGAGAGGTTGGCGTAGTCTCCGGCGGCGTAAGCTGGGTCCATGTTGAACTGTTGCTTCCAGCACACCAGCGCCCGGCCTTCGTCTTCGCTGCGCACCCGCCAGCACACGGAATTGCCGCTGAAAAACGCGGCGTTGCCCCCGGCGGCGATGTAGGCTTCGAGGTGGTCGCGCATGGGAGCCGACCAGTATTCATCGTGCCCCACGCTCAGCACGAGATGGTAGTTGTCCAATAGTTCGGGATGCCATTCGAGGTCGGAATTGGCGCAGTAGTCGAGCGCGTATCCAGCGCTTTCCGCCCACTCGACAAAGTCGAGTTCCCAGCGGTCGAACAGCCCGGCCATTGGACGGTCGAAGGAGACGCGATGCCCCTGCAAGCCGCCGCGGCCGTGATAGCTGTAGAAGCTGTAGCCACCCCAGTTGTTATAGGCACTGTAGGTATTGGTCGCTAGCTGGAGGAGGATGCGAGCGTCTGTGGGGCCAGCCGGGCGGACGATGAAGAAGCCTCGGCTCTCGGCCGTGCGCCGCCCCCGCCGCACGAATTTGCCGCCTTGGTCTTCGACGCGTAGTACGAACTCGTAGTACCCGCTGCGCCAGTCGTCCGGCACTTCCAAGGAGTGGGAAACCGGCCAGCCGCAGCCGTGGGACGAAGCGTCTTCGGGGATTGGATAGGGCGACCCGGGCAGTTGGTTCTGTTGCCATACTACTTCGCGCTCGGCACCGATCCGCGTTACTTCCAGCGCGTATTCGTCCGCACTGGTGGACACGTGGAAGCGCACCTGTTCTCCGGTTCGGTAGCTGAGTTGGTCGGTGTAGCCTTCGACGAACATTATCCATGACCTCCGATTTGCGTTGGGGGACGGGTGGGCAACTCCAAGAGTTGCCCCTACAGGCTGCGAGGCGAACCTTATCCCTTGTACTCCACTTCGACTACGCGCTCGTCTAACTCGCGTTGTAACTTTTCTACTTGTTCTACTATGTACTCTACCGCCTGCTTTACCGGCGTGTCGCGCCGCTCTTTTTCGCGCCGCAACTTGATCTCGACAATTCCCTTCTGCAAACCGCGATCTCCCACTGTCACTCGCACTGGTATTCCAATCAGGTCGGCGTCGTTGAATTTGACCCCTGGGTTTTCGCGGCGGTCGTCGAGGAGCACTTCAATGCCGCGCTCTGCGAGGTCGGCGTAGAGTTGCTCGCCCGCGTCTTGCGCTGCGCCTGCGCCCTTGGCGAGGAGGACGATGTGTACTTGGTAGGGCGCGACGCCGATGGGCCAGACCAAGCCGTCTTCGTCGTGGTATTCCTCGGCGATACAGGCCAGCAGCCGCCCCACGCCGATCCCGTATGACCCCATGACGACTGGCTGCGCCTTGCCCTCGGCGTCGAGGAAGTCCCCGCCCAGTGCCTCGGTGAATTTGGTGCCGAGTTGGAAGATGTTGCCCACTTCCACTCCGCGCGATTCGCGCAGTGCCGCCCCGCAGTCAGGGCAGCCATCGCCTTGCCGAGCGGCGGCGATATCGGCGACCACGTTAGCCGTGTAGTCGCGGCCGTGGTTTACATTGGCGAGGTGGTAGCCCGGCTCGTTGGCACCGGCTACTAGATTGGGCGAGGACGCCACGGAGTCATCGATGACGACTAGTACTCCCTCGACGCCGATGGGCGATCCATAGCCCGGCTCCGCGCCGATGGCGCGTATTTCCTCGTCCCGCGCCGGCCACATTTCGAGCGCGCCGACTGCATTGGCCAGCTTGGTCTCGTTGACTTCCATGTCGCCGCGTATGACGGCCAGTACAAACGAGTCTTTTTTCTCCCGACCGTCGCCGATTGTGGCCATCAGGAAGAGTGCCTTGGCGGTCTTGTGCGCAGGGATGTCGAGCAGCGCGGTCAGGTCCTCGATGGTCGTGGTATTGGGCGTGGCGATTTTCTCGGGCGCGGTGGGTTCTTCTTCGGGATTGGTCTGTTTGGCGAAGGTGGCGATTTGGCGGTTGGCCGAGTACCCGCAGCCGTCGCACAAGAGCAGGGTGTCTTCGCCGATTGGCGTCAGGTACATGTATTCGTGGGCCAGCTCGCCGCCCATCATCCCGGTATCCGAGCGCACCGCGAGGACGTCGAGGCCGCAGCGATGGAAGATGTTGAAATACTGCTGGTAGTGGGCGCGGTATTGCTTTTCGAGGCCGTCCCAGTCGGCGTCGAGGCTGTAGGAATCCTTCATGGTGAACTCGCGCACCCGGATAAGGCCCGAGCGAGGGCGGGGATCGTCGCGCCACTTGGTCTGGATGTGATAGACTAGCTGAGGTAGTTGCTTGTAGGATTTGATCTCGCGGCTGACTAGGTCGGCTACTACTTCCTCATGGGTCATGGCCAGCACCATGTCGCGCTCGTTTTTGTCTTGGAAGCGACCCATTTCCGTGCCGACTGCGTACCAACGCCCCGTCCGCTGCCAGAGTTCGGCCGGATGCACCACCGGCATGGTGATTTCCTGGCCGCCGATGGCGTCTATCTCGTGGCGGATAATGTCCTCGATCTTGCGCATGGACCGCTGCGCCAAGGGCAAATAGCTGAAGATGCCGCTGGCCAGTGGGCGGATAAAGCCAGCCCGCAATAAGAGTTGGTGGCTGGCGACTTCCACGTCGGCAGTGACTTCGCGCAAGGTCTGGCTAAAAAGCCGACTCATTCGCATGTTGGATTCCCTTTCTTCCTTGATTTCGTTCCGGTGCGTCGGCGCATTCTCCATAAAATAACGCAGCACACAAATTATAAAAACCCATCAATCCCCTGATGAACGCACTAGGCTACAATTTGAATTTTTTCCGAATTGTGGGCTTGACGCGCATAGTCATATTGACTATGATGTATTCAAGATGAAATACATGAATCTCAATACCTTGGGCAAGCTCGCTAAAGAGGTCCGGGAAAAGGCCGGACTAAATCAGGCAGAAGCTGCTAAAAAAATTGGCTCAACCCAATCGAATGTAAGTGCCGCTGAACGAGGCAATGGGACGCGATATATAAGTGTTGCCATTGGTATTATAGAAAAAATCGGGAACCAACCTCTGGAGGGACCATTTTATGCAGTCCGTGAAGAGTCAGCAGAATATAATGCCCGAAAAGACAGTAGCTGACTTTTTTGCCGGAATTGGCTTAGTAGAATTGGGACTGGAAAAAGCTGGTTGGTCAACTAATTACTCCGTTGACTACAGTGATGAAAAACGCCAGCTCTACGAAGGACATTTTGGTCAAGGGAGCTACCATCTGCGCGATATTAGCACAGTTGACGGAGAAGAGATACCTCCTGTTGCCCTTGCCCATGCTTCATTTCCTTGCACTGATGTATCCGTTGCGGGCAGCAGAGAAGGTTTATCTGGAAAAGAAACGTCTTCATTTTGGGAATTTGTACGAATTCTGGGAGAAATGAAAGCAAAGCATCCTCCCCCATTTATCCTGCTTGAGAACGTGGAGGGTATGCTTACATCTAAGGGAGGACACGATCTTGAAATAGCCCTTTCTGCTTTGTGCGAACTAGGCTATGCACTCGATATACTGCTTATCAACGCCTCTCACTTTGTGCCCCAGAGCAGGGTTAGACTCTTTATTATTGGCAACCTTTTGGCTGGCCACCAAGATATTTTAGAGCAAGAAATTATTCTTCAGCAAAAAAATACTGCTCGCCCTCCAAGAATTACTAACTTCATCCGCTCACATTCAGACTTAACTTGGCATCTGTATTCTTTGCCTCCACTGCCTAGACGTTCCTCTGACCTCGCTGATATTGTCGATCCCAACGAAGAATGGTGGCCTGAAGATCGGTCGTCCTATTTGTACAATCAGATGTTTGAACGGCATCAAAAGAAGGTCCACGAAATGATGGATCAACCATTTTGGTCGTACGGAACTGTATTTAGGCGTATGAGGATGCGCAATGGTAAGAAGCAATCTACTGCTGAACTGAGGACAGATGGTATTGCGGGATGTCTTCGCACGCCCAAGGGAGGAAGTGCACGACAAATTTTGCTTAGAGCAGGGAAAGGCCGATATGATGCTCGCCTGCTAAATGGTAGAGAAAATGCACGCTTGATGGGGGCTGATGATTATGTTCTTGGCTCGCACCTTGAGTCTAATCAAATGCTATTTGGATTCGGCGATGCTGTCTGCGTACCCGTGATTGAGTGGATTACAGAAGAAATTTTCAATCCGGCCTTTGATGAAGCATTTAGCTCTGTTCCCGCCGTTACTAGCTATTAGGTATGATGGATGGGGAATGGCAATTTATCTTTCTATCAATACACCATCTTCGATCTGTACGATAATCTGTCCTAATTCTTGTATTAACCCAAAAGCAATGCTCTTGCGGTAACGCTGCCGAGGAGCTTCTCCTGAATAGTTTTCAAGCAGACCAGCACGCCAGCTTTCGAATTCGGTAGCCAGATCCTTGCCTTTTGCAAGGCGCACAGTCACATGCTTATAGTCCTTCGAGTATGATATGAAGATATGATCGACTTTCATATCTTCATTCAGCTTTGAAATGCCGCCATGAAGATGGTACTGGTACTCAAAACTGCTCCCTTCAGTTGCAGATTTGACTTCATAGTTTTCCAAATCTGCACCGTAACCAGGTGTACCTTTTGAGCCTGTTAGAATAGAGCCAAATAACTCCCAATCAATATATGGGACGCTACCAGCAACAGGTAATTGGTGGGCCTCAAGTAATTCAAACCGCTCAATACGGTTGATATGATTGAAGTAGTACTGGTAGGCGTCCTTGATATTTAGCTGTTGCATAATAGTCCGGGAGGTGTTGGTGTATGAACTTTATAAAGACGCTCCTATACGACTTCGATCAGGTCCTAGCCACATAGCGTCACGTTTTTTGGCGAGCCACCGCACGCATCGCCCGATACATGCACGATAGCGACACCAGTACCCAAATCAAGGCGATCAGATACGCCAGATAGGGCACCTGCAACGGATCTATTCCCCAATAGGCCGATAATATCCCGGCGTCCGTCCGTTCTGGATAGTACCACAAATCAGTGCGGAAGTCGTAGAGACTGTACAGGCATAGCATCACCCCCATCCACACCGCGCCGATGCTCGCCATTCGCTTCGACTTGCAGGCCATGAGGCACAGGACCAGCCTACCGCCGATTCCCAACACAAAATCAACGCTCCCCTCTTCCAGTGGCGTGTAAATCAGAGTCATCCCCGCGCAGGACGCGCCAATGCACAGCAATACCAAACGCTGCGCCTGCGGATAAAGCGAGGTGTACATCAGCAATGCCCCCCACAGCGCCGATCCCACGTAGCCGGCCGCGCTAATCAGCGGGAAGAAGCCACCCTTGGTCAGGGTGTGCCCGGACTCATTCCAATGGGTGCGGATTTCGAGGACTTCGCCGCCGGTGATCAGGGCTGCTGCCGCGTGATTGACCTCGTGGACTAGCACTACGAAGAAGCGGAACGGCTTGATCAACGCGGTGTCCCAAAAGGTCAGTGCTAGCCCCGTGCAAAGGAGATAGTAGCGAAATTGCCAGAAGACCTCGGCGATGTAGCGGATGCGGCGGAACATCGCCGCTAGCTACTAATCTGAGCGCCGATCAGCGCAACGGCCTCGGCTAGCGGGAGCGGGTCGAGCTGTTCGCCGGATCGCTGCCGGATCGCCACCTTGCCC
>JAJEEZ010000647.1:0-10333 GCA_022820705.1 Candidatus Latescibacterota bacterium
TCGAACTGGAGGGTTTTCCGCGCCTTTGCTGCTACAGCCCGTGGATCAAGCTGCCGACTAGGGCGGAGGCTTCGCAATTGAAAGGAAGGGGAATCTTCAAGCAGTTCTTCGAGGAAGCTGTAGGCGTCGAGCCAATTGGAAACCTCGGCAAGCAACTGCTCTCGCTCCCGGACGCGCTTTCGAGCCCGAAAACGCACGGTGTGCAGCGGCCGCGCCGGGGTCGCGAGTTCAATAGTCGAGACCCCCAACGCACGCGCTAACACACGCATGGTAGCAGCGCGAGGCAGCGTTTGGCCTCGCTCGATCTTGGCCAAACCAAGACGAGATAGCTGCGCCCGATCAGCAAGGGCCTTCTGGCTTATCCTCTTTGAGGTACGTAGCCGCATCACGTTGGTGCCGATCACATTATTGGTGGACATAAAGGCTTCGCCCTGGATGTGGTTTCCCTGATCTGGGAAGGTATTCAAAAGTTATCTTATTAACAGATTATCGTCAATAAGTATATTCTTCATGTGCCGGTCTCTCATTCCCGCTGGCTGGGTGCCGATCTCTGAGCCGTCAGAGACGCGAGGCTGCCCAAGTTTCTCAGCGAGGGAAAAAGGCCCGTCCAAGCGGCGACGACGAGTAACGTGCCGATGCCGCCGCTGACGACGGAGAAGACCGGGTTGAAGAGCTGGGCCACCAGCCCGGACTCAAAGCCGCCGATCTCGTTGGACGCGCCGACGAAGATGGCGGAGACGGCTTGGACCCGGCCCCGCATCTCGTTGGGCGTGCCCATCTGCGAGATGACGCGGCGGATGACCATGCTGACGTTGTCGAAGGCACCGGTCAGCGCCAGCATCAGCAGCGAGAACCAGAAGTTTTGCGAGAGGCCAAAGAGAATGGTCGCCACGCCAAAGCCGGCCACGCACCAGAGTAGGGTCTTGCCAGCGCGGCGAATCGGCGGCAGATGGGCGATGGCCAAGGCGGTGATGGTAGCACCGATGGCCGGGGCCGCGACCAGCCAGCCGAGCGCGGCTTCGGGTGCGAGGCCGACGGAGCTGAGGTCGATGATCTCGCGGGCGAAGATGGGCAAGAGGTACACTGCGCCGCCTAAGAGAACGGCGAACAGATCGAGCGAGATCGCGCCGAGGAGGAGCGGCTGGTCGCGGACGAAGCGCAGCCCAACGGCGATTTGAGCGAACATCTTGCCCCCTTGGATGCGCGGAGCGGGCGGCAAGATCATGGTGCTGAGGAAGAGGATGAAGGCCGCGGAGGAAATGGCGCTGAGGACATAGGCGGCTTGGAGGTTGAAGGCGATGACAAAGCCGCCGATGGCCGGTCCGGCGATGCCGATGATCTGCTGCAAGCTGGTTGCCCACTTGGCGGCGTTTTCAAAGAGTGCGTCCGGGACTAGCAAGGGCGCGATGGCCCGTTGTGCGGGCCAGCCTAGGCGGAGGAAGGACGAGTCCAAGAAGAGCAGTACGTACATCCAGAGGATCGGCATCTGGTACCAGCTAAAGACGGCCAAGGCCAGCGAGCAGAACGTCGCGCCGGCTAGACTGATCATCATCAGCTTGCGGCGGTCGAAGACGTCGGCTAGGTACCCGGCCGGCAGGGTCAATAGCAGCATGGGGATGGCTTGGACGAGGCCGACCATGCCGAGGGAGAGCGCTTGGCCGGTGCGGTCGTACATCTCCCAACCGATGGCCAAACCCTGGGCGGCCGTACCCATCCGCACCAGCGAGGAAGCGATGAGATAGCGCCGGAAGAGGGGGACGCGCAGGCTGGAGTAGGGATCGTGTCTTTTGTGCAAATCAGCAGCGGTGTATAGTTATGGGCGGCGAGCGGTGCGAGTTTGCTAAATTACCGGTGTGTCTCTGGCTAGCGCCAGTGGCACATTGTCGAGAAAGGAAGTTTGTAATGTTGGCAATAGACGGGGGTCCCAAGGTCCGCGAGACGCCATTTCCCAAACGGCATTTGTTTGGAGCTGAGGAGCACGAAGTCGCGTTGCGGCTGTTTTCTAAAGCGCAGGAAAGCGGCAATGCAATCGGCTATAGCGGTCCAGAGGAATTGGCTTATGAGCAGGAGTTCGCCGCGTTTATGGGGGGAGGGTACGCCGACTTGGTCAACTCGGGTACTTCAGCGCTCTACGCGGCATTGGGAGCTCTAAAGCTAGAAGCGGCTGGCGAGGTCGTGATCCCGCCGATTACGGATCCGGGTGGGGCGATGCCCGTAGCACTGTTGTGCCAAGTGCCAGTGGTGGCCGATGCTGCGCCGGGGTCGTTCAACGCTGGTGCGGAGCAGATTGAGGCGGTGCTAACGCCCCACACCCGCGCTATTGTCGTGGCCCACATTGCCGGCGAACCAGCGGATCTGACGCCGATTTTGGCGCTAGCCGAGGAGCACGGCATACCGGTCATCGAGGATTGCGCCCAAGCCCACGGGGCTCGCTACCAGGGGCAGCTAACTGGATCGTTGGGCACGGTGGCGGCTTTTTCGACTATGAGCGGCAAGCACCACGCGACGGGTCCGCAGGGCGGGGTGGTCTTTACCCGCGACGAAGACCTCTGCTGGGAGGCCAAGCGCTTTGCCGACCGAGGCAAGCCCTTTAATACGGAGGCGACCTCCAATCTGCGCGCCGGGCTCAATCTTAACGGCAACGATTTGTCGGCCGCTATTGGGCGGGTACAACTGAGAAAGCTAGATGCGATGATCGCCAAGCGGCGGTGGGTAGCAGCGCAAATTGAAGAGGCCATTGCCGAGCGCAAGGCGGTGCGGCTGGGATGGCAGGTGGCCGAGTCGGAGGGGGTGTACTGGTTTATGCGGTTCCACGTGGATGCTGACAAGCTGCGAGTGGACAAAAACGGCTTTGCCCGGGCCGTGGCCGCCGAGGGCATTCCGCTGACAGCTACATATCGCTATATCCCCTCCGAGATGATCTGGTTTAAGGAGCGGCAGGTCTTTCCCGGCAGTGACTATCCGTGGGGATTGCCGGAGTACAGGGGAGACCGCAATGCGCAGTTCCCCTGTCCCAACGCCGTCGCCTCGGTTGAGAGCCACTTCATTATGTCGATTCACGAGAATTTTGCCGCGCGGGAGGTGGCGGATATTGCCGAGGCGTTTGCGAAGGTGGAGCAGGCGTATTTGCGGTAGTATACTATTGGCGCAATGCAACCCTCTAGCAAAGCGGAAAATATGAGAAAGAGCAAAGTCTTGGACAAAGTGCGCACGGGGCGGTGTGCCCGCATTTGTGGCCTAGGGCATTATCTGCCGTTTTTCGTGCGCTATGCCGCTCACAGCGGCTATGACGGCATCTGGCTCGACTTGGAACACCGGGCGATGGATCAGCGCGAGGTCCAGGGCCTGTTGGCCTTGTGTCGCGCTTGCGATATCGATTGCATGTTGCGGGCTCCGACGCTCGAGCGCACCCGCCTCTATCGCTATCTCGAAGACGGGGCGACTGGTCTGATGATGCCGCTGGTTTCCGATGCGGCCTTGGCGCGCCAAATCGTCGAGGCAGTGAAGTACCCACCCTTGGGCAATCGCGGTTTGGACGGGGCGGGTTTGGACGGCGATTTTGGTCTCGACGTTTGGCACGAGGGCAGTACCTATATCGACGACGCCAATCGCGAGACCTTCGTCGTCTTGCAGATCGAAACTCCGCAAGCACTGGCCAATGTCGAGGAGATCGCCGCGGTCGAGGGGGTGGACGCGCTCTTCGTCGGCCCGGCGGACTTGGGATTGCGGCTCGGTTTGACCGGGGGGGATGTCGATCTCGATCAGGCCGTCGCCAAAGTCGCGACGGCGGCGCAAAAACACGGCAAAGCATGGGGGATACCCGCCGGCACGCCCGAGTTGCTGGCCAAATACCGCGCCCAAGGAGCGCAGATGCTGGCTTATGGCGGCGATTTTGCCCTAGCGCAGGTTTTGGCCGATTGCCGCCGGGATTTCGACCAAGCGCTCGGCGAATAAGATGACCATGAAATTGCCCTCTGGCCGCATTTGGCCGCATCCAGTATGCGATATGCTGGGGTTAAACCTGACCCATCCCCGTTTTGTGATCGACGATATTGACCTAGGCAAAAAAGACGCAAGTACTTGTCGCGGCGACTTTCCCAAGTTTGCCGAATGGGGGATGGGGGTGGTGATGTGCAAAGGGGGAGCGGCCTACTACGACGAGAACTACAAACCGCTGTGGCGGCAGGAGTCGGAATGGCGTCCGGGCCGCGGCAGCGAGGATATGTTCCTGAGTCTGGCGATCAAGAATCCGACCCAACTGGTGCTGGGGGTGCTCGACCGCTTTTTGCTAAACGTCGAAGCCTATCCCGAACAGGTGCTGCTGGTGCGGACGGCCCGGGATTTAGATGCTGCGCGGGCGGCGGGCAAGGTCGCGGTATTGATGGGGGCCAATCGCAGCGACTGGTTCGGCGACGGCCCCGGCATCCTGCGGATGTTTGCCCGCCTCGGGCTGAGGATGATTACCTTGGGCCAAGCGACCCGCGAGTTGGGTTGGGACGCCTCCAATGAGACCCGTTCGGGCGGGCGGATGACCGAGTTGGGGGTGCGGATGATTGCGGAGATGAACGCGGCCGGGATCCTCATCGACTTGGCTCATAGCAATGACCCCTGCGCCCTCGATATCATCGAAGTATCGACAAAGCCGGTGGTTGACTCGCACTCGCATCCGCGGGCCTTGGTCGATGAGCCGAGGGCGGCACCCGACGAGGTTATGCGGGCGTTGGCCGAGCGCGGCGGCGTATTGGGGATCCCGCCGCCAATCACCCGGCCGCCGGGGGACGCACCCTATCAGGCGGTCGCGCCAGAACAGTTGGAGCAGACCTTGGTGCAGGTGCGCTACGCCGTTGATGTGATGGGTGTAGAAGGCGTGGGGATCGGCACCCACTTCAACAGTGCGGTATTGCCTTGGGTGGTAGAGGGCTTGCTGGACGCGGGATTTGCCGAGGAGGAGACGAGCAAGATATGCGGCGGGAATTACCTGCGGGTCTTGCGCGAGGTCCTGCCCGCTTAACTGCCTATAATATTTGCGTCGCGTGGGCTGACGAATGGATCTTGTGTGTGTCAACATTCCATAAGATGTAAGGAGAAGCAGGCCGACAATGGACGAAGCGGAAAAGTATCTCTTTGAAGTACACGGCTATCTGGTGATCGAGGGTGCGCTCTCGCCGGAGGAAGTGGCGGCGGCCAATGCGGCGATTGACCACCACGCCGATCAAATCGGCATCCGTCCCAATGACCTAGCCCACGGATCGGAGGCGCTCAAGGGCACGCAGGGACGCGGCGATTTGGGCGGGATGCTGACGTGGGACAAACCGCATTGCGATCCGTTTCGGGCGATGATCGCCCATGCGCGGTTCAAGCCGTATCTGGAAGAATTGCTGGGACCGGGTTTTCGTTTGGAGGGTTTGGGGATTATTACTATGGACGAGGGGGCCGAAGGCTTCTGGTTCCACGAGGGCGGCGAGCCGCTCGACCGCTCGCGGGGTTTCCTCTACCGCAATGGCCGGATGTTTTGCGGGATGACCAACATTGCCGTGCAGTTGGCGGATGTGGGGCCGGAGGATGGAGGGTTCGCCTGCTTGCCCGGCAGCCATAAGGCCAACTATCCCTGCCCGGACGAGATCCGGCTGTACGAGGCACATCAGGATCGCATCGCGCAGATTCCGGCCAAAGCGGGCGACGCGATCCTTTTCGTCGAGACGCTGATGCACGGGGCTGTGCCGTGGACGGCCAAGCACCAGCGGCGCTCGGTGATTTTGCGCTATAACCACGGCGTCCAGGCCGAATCGCTTATGGGGACCTATACGCCGCCGGATTTCTACGCCGAGTTGACCGAGGAGCAGCAGGCGGTGATTACGCCGCCGCAGTACCGGAGAGAAGACAAGGGGTCGCGGCTTTACAAGCAGAAATAAGAAGTCGTTCAGTGCTGGGCCGGAGGTAGCTCATTAACCCTAAGGAGGTTAGACGATGCAATGCTGGATTTTCGTTTTCAATCCGCTCGAACGCTACATGGCCAACTACAAGCATATTTTCGACGCCTGGGAAGAGGGCGGCGTGCGCGGCATTGTGGTAGGGCGCATGTTTTTTATGGAGGACGACGGCGACCGAATTCCCGCCTTTCCCCAAGATCCCCAAGCCTACGCCGACCTAGGGCTAGCAGCGCCCGAGGAGCAGCCCCGCGATCTGGAAAAGGAGCGGGGACTAAGCGCGATGCTGGATGACGCCGCCGGGCGCGGCTGGCACATAATGGTATTCGACAGCGGCACCACGGCCCACGTGCAGAGCTTGATAAACCGCTATCCCCAAGTCAACGGAGTGATCATCGACGGGCCCGGAGAGAATCACTACGAACTGGCTTGGCACCACGGCGGCGAACTCTTTGAATTGCGCGACGGCGAGCGCGTCGAGTTCGCCAACTTGGGCTTTGAGATCGACCGGCTGGAGCGCGGCATTGCCCATATGCGCCAGCGTTTCCACAACCTCACCCCGGATCTCGTGCGCTATTGGGCACCGGGCGGAACCTTGGCCGGTTTGAACCTCTTTGATATCAACGAGGATTCCCTCTACTGGCTGCGAGCCCGGCAGGAGAGGTCGCGGCGTTCGTGGGAGCGGGCCCGCGCCGACTTGGACGGCGTGAATCGCTACGTCGAGTTAGGCGGCATTCCGCGCATCACCACGTTCTCCTCGCTGACCGGCCAAGATTACCAGCAGATGCCGCCGTACTTCGATTATATCTTTCCCAAGCACTACTATTGGCATCGCGGCTTTGACGGCATGTACGGC
This sequence comes from Candidatus Latescibacterota bacterium, assembly GCA_022820705.1. GTDB lineage: Bacteria > Latescibacterota > UBA2968 > UBA8231 > UBA8231. The sequence goes on from JAJEEZ010000647.1 coordinate 6,784, forward strand.
ACTATTGCCCGCTGGGTGCAAAAGTTCGCCGAGTGGAATCCCTCTCTGACCGAGGCCGACTGCTTCCTGCTGGTCGAATCGCTGTTCGGCCTGCGCCTGCCCAATGTCGAGTCGCTGCTGGACATGGAGATGGGTTTTCCCGACGAGTTCTTCGCCGAAGTCGTGTACAGCGAAACGCGGCGCGCCCTAGAGGCGATCAAGGACGTTGACAAAACCATCTTCTGGGTGTCCACTGGCCGCTCCCCGCACGCTGGCGACGCCATGCCATCCCGCGATTTGGCCGGCATTCTCAAAGCCTCGCAGGATGCCGGTGCCCAGCGCTTTCTCTTCCACCCAGACCCGGACCCCAGTCCGTCCGAGTGGAGCGTGATCAGCGGCCTGTGCGGCGCGCAATGGCGTCAGTCGCGGGACGGGTACTGGCCACCCAATGCGGCCAAACCGGACGAGTACCTGCGCGATTAATAGACATCAAAGAACTAGCGCGTATGCGCTGGAAAGACGTTTGTTAGGGACTCTAGCAAACAAGGTCTAACTCTCTTTGCGACGCGTCTTTCCCTTATATGCCCTTTCGGGCTTCATAAGCCTCGGCTACCAAGTCGCGTGGTTCCGCATTTTCACCGATTGGTTTGGCTCGACCAACCTCACCTTCGCCCTAGTGGTGTGCAGCTTTATCGGGGGTTTGGGCTGCGGTGCGCTTTTGAGCCAACGAATCACCCGGCTGCTGGCAGGCCGGACCGGCATTGGGGACAAGCTGCGTTTGTACGGGCTGATAGAACTTTTGGTTGGGGTATCAGCCCTTGTGACCGTAGCGGTTGAATATCTGCCGGCGGATCTTTGGGGTGCCTTTCCCTATCATCTGAACGACGGAATTTGGGTCCAGACGATTAGCTACCAGATTGCCCAAGGAGCCATCGCCGCGATCAGCCTCTTCCTCCCTTGTCTGTTCATGGGAGTGACCTTCCCCTTGCTGTGCGATATTTTCCGCTCAATACCGAGGAACGGACGCCTCCCCTCCGTTCTGTACGCGTGGAACACTATTGGTGCGTGTAGTGGCGTACTCGCTTGCCAGTTCATCCTGATACCGGAGATCGGGCACCAGCCAACTTTCTGGCTGATGGCCGGCTTGAACATACTGTTAGGATTGTACTTCCTAGCCAGCGGGGGTGCACCCGCAAGCGACGAAGTAGCGGACGCTGCCTGTGCAACATTCCCAAGTGCTGGAGCGCCACCTAGGTCGGGAAGTGCCCTCATTGCTTGTGCTGCGCTGAGCGGCTTACTCGCCGGAGCACTCGAAGGCGATATGTTCAAGCGGATCGATTTTATTGTCGTGCTGAGCCCTGGGGCGACCATGTCGTTTATCTCCTTCTGGGCCGTGCTAGGCATTTTTCTGGCCAGCCTTATCGTGCGACACATTGAGCGCATCCGGCTTGCTCATATTAAGGTCGCGTACGGTCTGGCTGCGCTTTACTACTTCGCGCTCTGGCGATTTAGCGACGAGCTGACCTACTTGGTGGGTAACCCGCCGGATGTGCGCGGCGTACATCACTTCCCAGTGAGTCTCTCCCAGCTCTTCGTCTATACAGGTATCTATGTACTACCTGCGTACTTGCTAGTCTCCCTGCTCCTGCCCTACGTCTGCAATCGACTACAGGGCATGGGGAAACACTTGGGACTGGCCTATGGTCTGAATACGGTGGGATTCTGTCTCGGCTTGATTGCCTTCACGCTGGTGGTTCCCCGCCTGAACATCTTCTATTCGTTGAAGCTCTTTCTGGCCTTCATGGTGCTCGTCGCGCTCGCCCTAGCGTGCATTGCGGAATTCCGTCCCATAAAAGCGTGGCAGATCGCTGTCTTGGTAGTCCTTGTCGCCATCGCCTGTATTGCCACGCCGAGAAGATTTGACCGAGATTTTTTTACGCCTCTGATGTGGCCCAACGCTGTTGCGGCCCAAGGCATGAGGAGCAACGCCGCCCATACTACGTATTTCCTCGAGCTTCCGAACAACAATATGAAGCTCTTCTTCGGCCGTCTGTCCATGTCGGGCACTTCGCCGCGATCCCAGCAGTACATGCGTCTGATGGCGCACTTTCCCTTGCTCGCCCATCCGCATCCAGAGAAAGCCCTGCTGATCTGTTTCGGAGTCGGCAACACCGCCTCGGCTATCGCCGCCCATGAAAGTATCACGCGAATTGATGCCGTCGATCTCAACGAGAATGTATTCAAGATGGCACCAGCCTTTGCCGAGCACCACGCCTTCGTACACTTGGATCCACGGCTGCGGATGATCAACGACGACGGGCGCAACTTCCTCGCGCTGACCGACGAGACGTATGACCTGATTACCAGTGAACCGCCGCCGCCCATGGCCGGGGGAGTGTATCGCCTGTATTCGCGGGAGTACTACGAGCAGGTCCTCGCGCACTTGAGTCCGGATGGGTTTATGAGCCAATGGCTGCCCATAGGGCAGTTGCCCAACGAAGCGATTGAACTGGTGACCAGAACTTTCGTCGCGGTGTTTCCCTACAGTTTGTTGTTTGAGGGAGCAGGCCAACACCTGATCTTGTTGGGCAGCCGCTCACCCATCCGGTTCGAGCGACTGTCCGAACGCTTCCATCAATCCGACCGGGTTAGGACTGATCTCTTGCGGATTGGTCTCTCAACTCCTGCTGCGCTGGTTGACCGCGTGATCCGCAACGACGCCGAACTCCGCAGTCGCCTCGAACCGGGGCGCGTGCTCAGCGATCAACACAACGACTTGGAGCATTTGTTTTACGATCCAGAGGAAGTTCAAAGGATCCCTTACTGAGTGGCGCGTATGCGCTGTCATGCTGTGCAGTTAGACTTGCGTGAGAAAACTTCCTATGTGTCCGGTTATATAATCTAGCACCAGCCATCCGCCTGCCGCCACGATCTCGCCCAAAATCAGGCCGAGAAAAAACGGCCGCAAATTCCGATACAGCTTGGGACCGCCGTAGCGCAGGATTAACAGTTTGAGGAACCAAGCGAGAAAGGCGCTGCCAAAGATATGTCCTGTCTTCCAGTTGGCGCTGATGGTGTAACCGAGGGGATTGAGCGGCCACCAGACAAACTGGTGCCGTGCCCACATAAGCAAGGCCATCACCCCTCCACCAATGCCCATGAACAGCCAAGCGTCTAGTCTAGGGCCGGGCAGCTCTGCGGCAATGCGCGGAGCCATATCTCGAGGACCGAAGGTAGGGGCCTGTCCCACGAAAAAGAGCGGATTGAGATTGATACCCCCGTACTTGTAGGCCAGCACTAAGGTCATGTACGACGAGCCGACCAGACTGACCACAATGGCAATGACCACGGCCCAGAATAGCCGGCGCTTGGAACCGGTGATAATCTCACCCATCTTCAGCCCGTTGGCTACAGACGCCATGACAAAGGAGCGTACTTCGGAGTGCCAGCCGTAGGAAAAGCCCAAGGCCACCAGACCCGAAGCACCCAAGGCCGAGGCACCGGCTCCCGAAATGACAAAACTCGAAGTCATGATAGGGGGTCGCATGGCCGGGATGCCCCCTTCGGCCAC
>JAJEEZ010000120.1:0-18536 GCA_022820705.1 Candidatus Latescibacterota bacterium
CGGGCTACTTCATTGATGCTTTTGCCTTCCTCAAGCAACCCAACCGCCCATTGGCGGCGATATTCCAGCCGATCGGCACTGCCTTTAGGTCTCATATAAATGAATATAACAATATTCCCTTAAAAATGCAGAGGTTAATAACTGAAAATACAGACTCATCGCCGTAGGCTGGAGATCGCGCATATCCAGACTGGCTAGGATCACTTCTAGCGCCACAAACGTCGTCGCCGCAATACTCATAAAAACCATCTGTTGCACGACGAGTTCTAGCTGCCTTTTGCGATCTTCATAGGCTTGATATGGGTCCTGTTTTTTTCCATACATGTTCCAGGCCACTATTGCTGCAAAAAAGACATTGGCCGCCGTCACTCCGACGATATTCCAATATCCGCCGAACCAGGGAAAATCGAATTGTCGGATATAGAGAATGAGCGCAATAAAGGCGAAATACACGAGTACCGCTAGGCCGATCATTGTAGGGGAAATAAAATCAAACAAACGGCGGGGTTGCAGCTCGGCCTTGCGAGTGGTGCGCGAATCGGCTTTTCTCATCAGCCGATAATACTTGAAAGACCTTATTTCTAGGAGCATTACAGGGAAAAACTGGATCATAAAATACGGAAATACGAAAGTGCCCATGTCCCATTCACCACTACGCGAATCGCCTAAGAACACCGCCAGCAACGACAAGCCAACTAGCAGTACAGCCACGTTTAAATTCCGGTAATTGCGCTGTGCTTTCTCGTAATATCCGATCGGTTCTGGGTAGAGCCTGGGATATTGCGATGGTGGGTACGTTGCGAACACGTAACTTATCCGCTTGAGCATTTTTCTGGGAAAATAAAAAGAAATAAGAAGAATCTGGCTCAGAAATACGGCGTAAAATAAGATGTTGTCTGGCATCGCTAGCTCCTCACTGATCTCGGTTATTCATGACATTCCCGAATGCAATCCGGATTTCGGAATCCGTTACGCCGGATCCTCTTAATGTCTTGATTGTTTCGCTTAATGTGGACGTCACCCATGCGTTTAAATCGACGGCGCTATTGGCCTTGGCGTCTTGGTGGATGAACGTACCGCGATATCCTTTGGTTTCAATGACCGCATCGCGTTCCAAGAGCCGATAAGCCTTGGCCACCGTGTTGTGGTTCAGGCCCATGTCGTTTGCAAGTTGTCGGATGGAAGGCAAGGCAGTTCCTGCGCTAAGCTCGCCGCTGAGAACGGCCTTTTTGATTTGATTGATCAATTGAGCAAACACCGGCACTGAATCGCTGGTGTCGATGACTATTTCCATAAATATGTTCCTTATCTTGTACTACTTGAACTAATAATACATCTATTGCATGTAAAATGCAAATAAAAAATGATATGCAAAAAACAAGCGGCGCAGCTCCCATTAGAGCCGCACCGCTTCACCATTATATGTTTGAATATTTAATTAACCGTATAGCCCGTCCTGTCCTTGCTCATTCCTTCCACGCCTGGGCAAAGAGGCCGAGTGAACCGGGCGCGTACCCGGCGTAGTGGTTGTTGAAGAATACGTACACGGCCCGCTCCGGTGCGGCCTCCGCTAGCTCTCGCACCTGCCGCGCCCACTGCTGGGTCTCAGCGGCGCGGTCCCAGACGAGGCGATCCCAATGCCGCTCCTGCTCGCCGCGGCGAATCCGCTCTTCGACATAGGCGTCCATCTTTTTGCGGTCGCCTAAAAAGCGCACGTAGAGAAAGTCTGCCGTTACGGGATCGACGCGGTTGAGGGTCTCCGCTAAGCTCGGCATGGTGTAGTAGTTGTTTAGCACCAGCGCCACTCCGTGTTCGCGCAGCAGGTCTAACAGTTCCGCCCGCATCCAACTCCCGTTGCGCACCTCCACTGCAAAGCGGAACTCGCCCGTGGGTAGCTGCGGCAAAAAATCCGCTAGGCGCTCGGTGAACGCGCTGCCGTACTCGTTTTCGTGCGCGTCTTGTCCCCGCGCAATGTATGGAAATTGCATCAGTAGCGGCCCCAACCGCTCGCCGAGTGGGGCCATTGCGTCGAGGAAGGATTCCATTTCCCCCATGCAGTCCACGAGCATTTTTTCGTGGCTGATCACGCGGGGAATTTTGGCGGTAAAGCGAAAGTGTGGAGGCGTCCGCCGCAGCCATCCTTCAATCGCCTTGGGCGTCGGCACTCGATACCAAGTCGAGTCGATCTCCACGCTCCTGAAGGCTTTGGCATAGTGTTCGATGTAGTCGGCCGCGGCGCAGCCCTCTGGGTAGATCAGCCCTTCCCAATCCTCATTCGACCAACTCGTCGTTCCCAAAAAAAGCTGTGCAGGCAACTCCTCTTGCACCTGCTGCATCCGCTCGACGTGCCGGGGCTTGGTCGGCGGCATGATTTCGGAGAAAAGGTCTTGTTGTTCTGCCATGGTGTGCTCCAAAAAAAGAGGGCGCGGCACCTACCGCACCCTCGCAATTACCGGAAAAAATCCTTTGTGCGCTACGCTTTCTCTCGCACCATTTTCACCACCTGCTCCTTCCCCACTAGCTGCACCAGCGACCCAAATCGCGGCCCTCGCTCCTGCCCTAGCACCACCTCGTAAAACATCCGAAATAACTCCTTGGGAGGAATTTCGGCCTCGCGGGCCAAGTCGAACGGAATGGCCTGCAACTCTTCCTCGGTAGCTCCGTTAGCCGCGCTTAGTCGCTCCGCCAACTGCCCTAAGAGCGCCCGTTCTTCGTCTGTAGGCGGACGAAACTGTTTGTTGGGCAGCACCACGTCTCGGTAGTAGTTGAGCCCCGTGTACAACAGATCCTGAGTTACTACGTGATGATAAGCGGGAGAATCAGATATCTTCTTGTCGTACTTCGCCAGAAAGTCGCCCAACTCTGCGACTGAGATCGAATCCACTCCCAAGGCTGCAATCAGATTGTTGACCGCCGAGAAGTTGATCCGGGACTCGTATGGGGGTACGTCCTTGACGCGATTGAAGATATGCCACAGGGCCTGCTCGGGACGTTTCTCCTCTGCCACATCGGGATAGTTCCGCAACGCATCGAGATAGTCATCAACGCACTTGGGGACGATGTCCCAGTGCAGCCGCTTGGCTCGCTTGGGATTTTGGAAGAGGAAAAAGAGCAGGGATTCTATTGGCGCGTACTTTTTCCACGCATCCACCGTCACCCCCATGCGGCCGGTGCTGCTCGCCACTTTGCGCCCTTCCTCGTCGAGAAAAAACTCAAAGCACAAGCCGACTGGCGGCTGCTTGCCCATTAGGCGGACGATGCGGGAGGACTGGCGAACCGAGTCGATGAGATCTTTGCCGTACATTTCATAATCGACCTCGTAGGCGTACCAGCGCAGGGCCCAATCGACTTTCCAGCCCACCTTGGCGTTGCCGCCGAGCACTGACTGCTCTCCGCTTGCGCCGCACCCGGTGTAGTCGCCGGTGTTGAGGTCGCAGGTGAAGCTCACGGTGCCCCGGCTGGGGTGGTAGGCGGTGACGCGCGTGGCCATGATTGAGCCGCAGTTGGGACAAATTGGGAAGAAGGGCGACCAGTGCTGGCGATTTTGTTCGCGCAGCGTCGGCACGATGATCTGGCGGACTTCTTCAGCTTTGTCGAGGAGAATCGAAAGCCCTTCGTCGAAGTCGCCGCGCACGTAGGCTTCGCGTGAGCTTTGAAACTCGTAGTCGAAGCCGGACGCGTCGAAAAACTCGCACAGCTTGGCGTTCATGTAGTCGCCAAAACTCGTACAGCAACCAAAAGGATCGGGGATGGCGTGTACGGGTTTGCCGAGGTGGGCGGCGAGCATGTCGGGCTGCGGAAAGTTGCTAGGCACCTTGCGCAGGGCATCCATGTCGTCGCTGAAGCAGAGTAAGCGGGTCTTTAGTCCGTAGAGGTATTCGCAGGCGTTGCGCACCCAAGAGGTGCGGACGCCTTCGGAAAAGTGACCTAGATGGGGGAAGCCGCTGGGGCCAAAGCCGGTCTCGAATAGTACCGGGCGGTCTTTGCTGGGCCGGCGCTGCTTGACGATCTGTGCCGCCTCTTGGAAGGGCCAAGCCCGATGCGTACTGGTCTGGTTCCTCTCCATGTGACCTGATCAGGTGTGAGGCTCATCGAGACGGCGCTTGGGTGATCGTGCGGCGTCTCAGCGATTGCGGAAAGTAATGCGTCCGCGGCTCAAATCATAGGGCGAAAGGGCCACGGTGACTTGGTCGCCCGGAAGCACGCGAATGTAGTACTTGCGCATCTTGCCGGAGACGTGGGCCATAATCTCGTGGCTATTTTCCATCTCGCACTTGAAGTAGCCGTTGGGCAGGGCCTCTTTGACCACTGCTTGGACTTCGATTGCTTCTTCTTTGGCCATTGCTCTCGCCTAAAGGAGTGAAACGGTGGCATCGTTTTGCGCACCACGTATGGAAAAAGCAGCCGCTATAGCGGCTTGCAAAAAGTGTCAAGTGTACGCTTTAACCGAGCAAAAGTCAAACTCATTCGGTCAGGTAATTCACGTCGTACGAAGCGTGTTTGACCGCTTCGATCGTCGATAGATGTGGGGCTAGCTGCTGGACTTTGTCGTAGTATTGGACGGCTTCCGCATATCGCTCGGTTTTTTCGCAGATTACGCCGAGGTTGTGCAGGGCGGGGATGTGATCGCCGGACAATGCGATGACCTGCTTGAAGGCCGCTTCGGCTCCAGTGAGGTCGCCGCTGTCGAGGTGGGCGAGGCCCTTGGCGAAGAACATACTGTCGTTGTCTTGCTCGTACTCGACGGCCTTGGTCAGCACGGGGAGTGCCAACTCGGGCTGTTCGGCTTGCAGCCGCAAAATTCCGAGGCTGTAATAAGCGCGGGCCAGTGCGCGGCGCGCACCGCGATAATTGAAATCGACCCTCAGCAAGGTCTCTAGGTGTTCGATGGATTTTTTGAAATCACCGACCTTGTGATACGCCACGGCCATGTTGAAGCGAGCGTTGACGTGATCGGGCTGGACCGCGATGACTTTTTCGAGGTATTCAAGGCCCTCGACTTGGTGCTCGGTGCGGCAGAGCAAGGTTCCCAGTCCAGCCATGGCTTCGACCATTAGCGAGTCCAGCCGCAGGGCTTCTTCGTAGTGGTGCTTGGCCTCGCGCTCGTATCCCTGGCCGTGGAGCATGACTGCGAGATTGCAATGCGCCTCGGCGTAGTCGGGGTCGAGTTCCAATGCCTCGAGCAACAGCCTTTTGGCTTCGTACTTTTGCCCGTCGTCAAAGTACGCGTTGGCGAGGAGGACGCGCAGTTGCGGGTTGTAGGGATTGATGGTGACCTTGGCGTTGAGATAGCGGATCTTCTCTTTGGTCCAGAGGTTGTACGTCCGCTTGTCCTGGAGTTGGGCTTGGCCCTCGCCGGACAACAAGGCCAGCAATAGCAATGCGAGTACTGACTTCATGGTTGGAACTTCTGAATTCGATCGTTGAAGGTATCGGCCACGTAAATGAACCCTTCGGCGTCGCGGGCTATGCCGCCGGCCACCACCTCGCGCTTGTCCTCCTCGCCAGTAGCCATATCGACGACAACTTGGAGGCGGCCTGTGAAGCGGAATTGGTTGTCGCCTCCGCCCTCTTCGCCCCATCGCGTCAGATAGACACCGCGCTGGAATACCTCGATGCGGCTGTGGCCGGCATTGACCACAAAAGCCCGGTCGGCCGCTTCATCGACGGCAAAATCGGTGGGCCGCAGCAAAAGCCCGTTGCCGCGGTCCTGATGCGATTTGGGATCGCGGCCGATGACGCGGCTGGCCGCGGCGCGCTGCGGGTCGTCGTACACGACTAGCCGAGGTGCCTGCCAATCGTCGGCGCGCAGGGCCAACGGCTCGATTAGCGCGGCGAAACGCCCTTGCCAAAGCCGCAGACTAGCCACTAACAGGGCCGGGATGGCGTACTGAATTTGCTGTTCGCCAGCTTGGTCGAATAGCTGCAATTGGCTGATGCTTTCGATGTATATGGCATCGCCGTCAATGACGATGTGACGGGCGAACAGCCCGGCGAGTGGGCGCGTCCACAACAGCCGACCATCTGGGGCAAATTTCGCCCAAAAGGCCTCTGGCTTCTGGCTTGGGCGGTGCAGATTGTACATCACGTAAAGATGATCTTCGTCGTCGAGGGCTAGCGCCGGCCCGTCCAGCGTACTCGTCTCCATACGGGCCAGCGGCTCAGTGGTATAGACCCATGCGTCCAAGGCGCGGCCCGTGCGGTCGAAGCGCTCGACGCGCCCTGTGCCCACGCCGACGACAAAGACCGTGCCGTTGCGGCTGATGGCCAGTCGCGTGGGGGCCGTGCCCTTGTCCAGTGCCCAGGTTGCGACGCGGCGGTGGAACCCGCCCGCGACCGTCGTGCTGGCCAACTCGTGTACGGTTTCGCCTGCGCCGAAGAAGCTGACGACTCGGTAGCTATACTGGGTGTTGGCCAACAGACCGGCGTCTGTAAAGGTGGTGTCGGTTGCGGATTCCACACGCGCTATGGTCGCGAACTCGCCTCCTGCGGCGCGCTGGATTTCGCCGTAGAGAAAGCTCGCCGAAGACACTGGGGGCCATACCAGATGCGCGGCAGCCTTCTCACTGGAGAAGGTCGCTTTGAGCATAGGGGGATCCGCAAGCCAAGGCGGAACCTTCTTACCGGCGAAGGGGCCGACACAGGCGACAAGCGCTGCGGCGAGGCAGAAAAAGAGTCTATTCATAGCGCAAAAGAGATAGGCCCGCCTTCCCGCAATGTCAAGGAATATGGAATCACCCCAGAATGAAAACGGCGTTGCCGATCTTGCCGGTGAAGTAGTCAATGACCAGCCACAACCCGTTGCACAGGGCCTCGCCCATAATAAGGCCCATGAAGAAATGCTGGCTCGTCCGATAGTGCGCCGCCCCGCCAAAACGCAAGATCAGCTTCTTCAGCGCCCAAGCCAAGAGCACGCAAGCCCAGATTTTGTCGAGCATGAAGTTGGCGCCAATTGGGAAGCCGATTGGATGAAAGGGCCACCACAACAGGTGATGCCGCGCCCAAGTCAAAAGGGCCATGACCACGGCTCCACCAGCAAAAAATGTCAGTCCCAACCAGTCGGCCCCGGCTGGCTCTAGCGCGCGCTGCGCCGCGTTGTAGATGGTGGATGGGCCGCCGCGAAAGCGCCAGCTATCGAGGTTGATGCCCCCGTACTTGTAGGCGAGGTGGAAGACCATCCAGCAGGATCCCGTCACGCCGATAAAGATGGCCGCCACCAGCGCCCAGAAGACGACTCGCCGACTGCGGCGGTCCATGTTTTGGATCAGCTTCAAACCATTGGCGACCATGGCCAGCAGGAAGATGCGGATGTCGGCCGACCAGATGTAAGCAAAGGAGAGGTTGAAGACGCCAGTCGCACCGATCGTCTGCGAGCCAATGCCCTGTACGATGAGGTCTGGAGCGATCATGGGCGAGCGCACAGCCGCTAGGCCCGCTTCGCACACGACCCGCGAGATGCCGATAAACACCAATAGGGCTACCGTCGCAAAGAGCGCGCCGACCCAGAGCGGGGTGCCCATCAGCCACAGCCAGCCGGCAATGCCTCCGGTGCCGAAGAGTACTCCGATCACGGCCGCTCGATAGGACATAATTTCGTCGCCGTCGTCGATGTCCGCATGGCGGCTGCGGGCCTTGCGCCATACGTCCCGCAAGTGGCCGCGCCCCGTCCACAGCCCCAAGAGCACCATGGCGATGAGCGCGCCGCCGCCCTGATAGGCCAAGAGCGGCTCGTACGAGACCCCATAGACGAATTTGCTAGTAGATTTGAGGCCGGATAGGGCGAGGAATTCGGCTTCTACCTTGGAGAGCAGATAGAAAATCCAAATGCCGGCCGCTATTTGAGTGCTGATGAGATAGGAAAAGCCCACGAGCGCGAAGCTGATCCAGATTTGCAGGTTCTGCTGACCGATAAAGGGCATCGACCAAATCAGGCCGAAGTTGGGCAAAGACGGGTAGTATTGGTGCAGGGCCTTGAGGCTACCGTACGCGAGCGGCAAGGCCGCGCCCCACCACAGGGCACCGTGCTTGAGAAAACCGTTGAGCAGCCCGGTGCCGCGCTCGCCTTGCACGATGGCCACCCCGAGCTGGGTCAGCGGATAGGCCAGCCGCTCGCGCTCGACCCACTGCCGGCGCAAGATCACGGCCGTCGATACCATCGCCACGTACAGCGAGAGGAGCAGTAGTGCCCACCAGCACAGTGGCTCGACCCAAGTGACGTAGGGAATGTCGGCGAGCGCGCCGCCCTCGTAAAAGCCGCGGTTGCCAGTGCCGTCATCGACGAGGATGCGCTGCGAGGGAAAGAGCGGAAAGAGCTTTTCGGCCCATTGGTTGGCCGGGGAGGCATAGTAGAAAATGCCGGTGAGAGCTGGCAAAAGTTGCTGCGTCAGCCCCATAGTGCAGAGGGCGGAGACGACCAGCAGCATCGCGTACACCAGCACCAGTTCGGCGCGGTTGAGTGCGAGGGTGCCCCCGCGCTGCACCACCGGCACGTTCCACAGCGAAGAGAGGACGAGGAAGGCACCAAACCAAAAACCAGGCGAGTACCAATCGACCGCGCCGCGGCTGGCCCAATAGCCGCAAAAGCCGCCCGTGGCCAGCAGGGCCAGCCCCACTGCTAGGCGGAAGTCGCGGGCGGCGAGCTTGAAGAGCGTATTGAGCAAGCCGACCAGCACCAAAAACAGAAAGATGGCCCCCGGAGTGTTGAAGTCGAAGGCCATGTTGGTCGCCCGCATCGCCATGTTGGCGTAGGGCGCACCAATGGACAGGAAGAAGCTGAGGAACGCCCCGACCCAAAAGCCGCGCAGCGTCAGGTGCGAGCGGCCTGTGGCATCGGTGAGTCCCTCGTCTTGGCTGCCTTGGAGGTGCTGGCCATACGGAGAGGGTAGCGATCTATTCACCGCGCGGTCTGGGGCTTGACGGTGCAGGTGGGACAGACGCGCCGCAGGTGTTCGCGCCGCACCTGCCACAGGTCGTGGGCCTTCACCAATTCGCATTCGGCCTGCCCGACCTTACCCCGCCGCTGCAACTTCCTCCGGTCGAGGGTTGAGTCCAGCTTGTGAGTTGGAACCGGGCAGGGGCCGCTGCGAAAGGCCAGTCCCAAAACCTCTTCTACGGTCCCGTCCTCGCGCACGATGCGGTCTGGAATTGCAAAAGACTCAATGCAGCCGCAGGGCACGGACATCTCGGCCACGTGATAGGCCGTGCTCGTGTCGTGCGTCGAGCCCAGCGCGAGAATGTAGCCGCCGTCGTGGACCAATTTGCCGATTGGGCTGTCTTGCGCCCAGATCCCAGCTTCGAGATGACCTTGACAATAGTAGCCAGCGCGTGGCCCAATCGCCGCTACCGCGTGGGTGGGATGCATGCTGCGCTCAGCTTCGGTGCGCCGCCACAGCGCGTCTGGGATGGTGCCGTTGGTGGTGGGCGTGGTCAGCCGGTTGAAGACTTTCGCCGCGCGGTGATTGAATGAAGGTGCCAGCAGGGTCCCGCGCTTGCCAACCGCCTGCAAGAGCGCATCGACGACAGTCTCGGCACCGCCCTCGACAAAGCCGATAGCCGACAGGGAACTGTGGACCATTAGGTCCATGCCTGGGGTGACGCCCAAGCGGCGCAAATCCCGCACCAGTTCCTTGCGGCCGATCATATTAGCCGGATCGGTCAATTCGGCGTAGCCCAATTTGGCGTGTGCTGCGAAGTACTCGTGTACCCGATCAACGGCGACGGGGCCTTCCATCCGCGGCCCGGCCGGATAGTCGGCTTCCTCGCAGGCGATGCGCTCGGCGATTTTGCCTAAATTCCGGCGGCCGTCGGCCCAAAACAGCGCCCACTGCGGTAGCTGTGCGGTTGAGATACGCGCGTTGATCGCGGATGGCGTATTTTCGGCGGTCGGCGCGAGTACGGCCGTGCGCCGCGGTACCAGCCGCGCTTGGGCCGTGCGCCGCGCTCGCTTGTCCGGTAGCGCGGCCTCGGCTGCGGCGTCCGCTACTTGCCGCTCGCTTTCGTCCATGGCCGCCAAAATCTCGCGCCGACGGCCTCCCCAGAGCCAGCGCGTGAGCCGCCGCACACTGCGGCTGTGGGCCTCGCGCACGTATTCGGCTTCGGCGCGGGGCCGCTTTTTCTTTTGCAATATGGAGAGAAAATGCTGGGTCTCGGTGCGGACCAACTCCTTCACTTCGCGGCTGCCCATGTCGGCCAAATAGTACAGATAGGCCGCCATCGAGGCCGCGCAGGTCTCCAGCCCCCGCGGACTGAGCAGGGCTTCCACGTCGGCCGAAGAGTGGTAGGCGTCGAAGCCGCGCCCGCTCTTGCGGTGATGGGTGGTGATCCAAGGGCAGGGAAATCCGTACTGGGGATCGCCGATCAAGGTGTCAGACGTGGACATGAATCGCGCTAGATGCACGCGATAGCCAGGCTTGTGTTGCCGCACCCCGGCCCGCAAGATAGCCGCGCCGACCCGATCGACGAAACCTGCCGACATGGGGATCGTCGCGTGCCACTCCAGCCGGCCATCGCAGACGGCGGGTCGGGAGCCGATCGTGTCGATACACACACCAGCCAAAGGGGTCTGCAAGCGCCGCACCCGCTCTAGATAGGCGAAGAATCCGTAGCACTCATAGGCGTTGAGCAGGCGAATGGTGCGCTTGGGGCGCGCGAGTTTACCCGCGCGGATAAGCCCTTCGACCACGCGGGCGATCTCCAAGGTGGCAGCTACCCCTGAAGCGTTGTCGATGGCCCCCGGCTCGGCGCTGTGCGCGATGGCCCACACTTCGTCCTGCGGGTCGCCGGCTCCCTCGATGATGCCGCTGACCACGTCGTGGCTGCCGACGTATTTGCGGATGTCGGCTCGCACGTGCAGGGTTAGGGGGCCACGTTGCTGCGCCAGCCGCCGCAACCGCTTCCCTTGCTGCTCAGAGATCACAAAGCCCACCAACTGCGCCGCCGCATGTTCGAGGGGAATTGCACCCCACCCGAATTTGGTCCACGCCACTGCCTTGGGCAGGTTGGGCACCGGCCGGTCGGTTATAACGGCGGCGGCCCCTTTAGTAGCTAAAAGAGCGAGGTGGACGCGCGGGTCTAGTTTGGTCAGCACAATCGCACTAGCCAGTCCGTCGGTTGGCTGCCGTTGGATGTCTTCGACTTGGTCGAGAATCACCAACCGCAGCCGCAAACCATCTGCCGGGGTCGCCGCGCTCCACTGGATGACGTGCCAGGGATTTTCCTGCCAATCCAGTATTCGCTCGGTGAGCGGATGCACCACATCCACAGTCGCGCCCGCGACATCGGCGGCCTCGCGGATGATCCACCGGCCCGACCCCAACCGCCCTCCGGTCTGGATGGATTCGACCTCCACGCGTGCGCCGGCGGCCTCGTAGCGGCTAGTTAGCGTGGCGGTCGTTTCGCCGAAGCGGTCAAATGAATTCCAGCGATCGGTTTGTACCACATCTCGCGCCGCCGCCATCATCTCCTGCCCATCCGCCTGCTGCAACATCAGCGGTAGAGTTTGGCGACAAAGCTGCTGCAACGACTTCGCGCTAGGCATGATTTCCTCCTTTTTAGACCCTAATAAAAGTCGAGGCATGGATTGAAACAAAAAAGCGGAGAGCTAGCGGACGAAAACGTCCACCAACTCTCCGCTGGCCGAGCGCAGTATGCGATGCCTATTAGTTGAGGTCGAGGACCTCCTCTAGCGCCTTGATCTCTTGCAGGTCGATGTCGATGTCTTCCAAGAGATCGTCGTCGCGCTGGCGGCCAAACTCCTCGCGCCGCCGCCGTTTGCGCGCATAGGGGGTCTCGATTTTATAGAGCCGACAGAGCCGACTGAAACTGCCCGGGGCAATACCCAGCGCACGGCTAGCCTCTTGATTGCTCGCGTAAATGCGCGCCGCGCGCCTGATGCGTTCTGGCTCGATTTTGCGCATGAGTTGTTTTCTCTCCAGATCTTCAATTGGTGCGAAGTTCGACGAAATTGAACGAAAAAAGCCGCAGCATTTTTGCGCCACGGCCATCAAAAAAGCCGCTGGAAAGCGGCTGGATCGAAATCGATGTATCGCCGGTTTCCGGGACGCAAAAGTGCCCTCCTTCTCGAAAGCGCTGTCCCGAAAACCCCGTGGGAAAGCCCCTGCACGCGCAGTCAATCGCCCGAGACGATTACATTGCGAATGCGAGGTGAATTCCCGGTTCGGCTGTGCTTTTTAGCCAGCCGATGCACACAACCTGAAGAGTCGTGCGTGTATCCTAGGGATTGGGACGAACGCGCAACGCTCGGATGCTGTTCGTAGACCCCATCTTTGGTGGGACCGTATGGCCGCCCCCATCGGGGAGTCGGCTCCTGAGAGTACTACACGAGGATCGATGTGCGAAGAGATTCATTATTTGAGGCCCTCCTCTCCTATGGTGATGTGCAATTTGCTTTGCACGGTTTTTGACTGCCTTTTAGTTTCAGTTTCAAGGTGATATATTGTCAAGGAAAAAATGGCTAAGAATAGAAAAAAAAGAACTTTACGTCATTTTCTGAATATCTCTTTATTTATCCGCATATTTATCAATCAATCTGCGCCAGATGGCGCGCGATTCCTAACAATATAAGGAGACCATTATGTATTCGATTGGCTTAGCTATGCGGCTGCGTCCCGATGCGTACGCCGAGTACAAACAAGCCCACGACGACCTGTGGCCCGAAATCGCCGACAGCATGGCCGACAACGAGGTCAGCATGGCCATCTACCGCTTGGACGAATACCTCATCATCCACGCGGTTGCCCCCACCGAGGAAGACTGGCTCAAGAGCCGCCAAGTGCCCATCCTAGAAGAGTGGTACGACTACATGGCCCAGTTGCTGGAGACCGACGCCGAGGGGGAGATCATCTTCGAGGAACTACCCGAAGCCTTTGCCTTTGGGATGTTCAAGGAAGAGTGAACGCTAGGCTGCTTCCACCGGATTTTGCAGTCGGCCGATCTGGTCTATTTCCACGATTACCTCGTCGCCGGCAGTAAGCCACACGGGTGGTTGGCGCGCAAAACCCACGCCCTGCGGGGTGCCGGTGAGAATGACCGTGCCCGGCAGCAAGGTCGTATCTTCGCTGAGGAATTCGATCAGTTCGGCGACTGTGAAGATCATGTCGCCGGTGGTGTGGTCTTGCATGGTTTCGCCGTTGAGGATCGTGCGGATGCCGAGGGTTTGCGGGTCGGGGATTTCGTCGGCGGTGACCAGCACCGGCCCCAACGGGCAGAAGGTGTCAAAGCCCTTGCCGCGGATCCACTGTCCGCCGCCGCCGTTTAGCTGCCATTTGCGGGCTGAGACGTCGTTGGCACACGTGTATCCAAGCACGTAGCTGAGGGCGTCGGTCCGCGCCACATTGCGGGCGGCCCTGCCGATTACCACCGCGAGTTCGCATTCGTAGTCAACTTCTGGGCCGCGGCGGCAGCAGGCTGGCAGCAGGATCGGGTCGCCTGGCCCGCAGACTGCGCTCGTGGGCTTGGCAAAGACGACGGGTTGCTCGGGCGGCTCGAGGCCGGATTCAGCCGCGTGCTCGCGATAGTTTAGCCCAATGCAGAAAATGTTGGTCGGATCGAGTGGGGCGAGCAGTCTTTTGACGGCTACCTGTTCGCCAGTGGGGACTAGTTCGTCGAAGAAATCGCCGGTGAGGACGGAGGCTTGGCCTCCCTCGGCTTCTATGCCCCACTGGACGGCGTCGTCAGCGTCGATAAAGCGGATGATGCGCATGTTTTTCTCCTTTGTTTTTTCAGCACTTGCACAAACCTTAAGGCAGGGTTAGCAGCCCGTCAAATGACCTTGACGCTCAGAGTGAGGCCGCCTATTTTCCCCATTCTTAAATATTAGATCCAACGCGAGGAAAAAAGCGTGCCCCAAAACGTCAGCGAAGAACACGTACGCAAAATAGTCGAAGAAGTGGTGCAGCGAGTCGTCAGCGGCTGCGAGGGTGGGGACACTGGGGTCTTCGCGACGATTGACGCGGCCGTCCAAAGTGCGACTCGTGCCCAGCAGCAATTGGTCGCCTTGTCGCTGGAGGAGCGCAAAAAGATCGTCGAAGCCCTCCGGCAGACAGCGCACGCCCACGCCGAGGAGTTTTCGCGACGGGCCTTGGCCGAGACGGGCATGGGGCGGCTGGAAGACAAGATCATCAAGCACCAAGTCGCGGCGGACACCACGCCCGGCGTCGAAGATCTAGAGGCCACTTCGTGGACCGGCGATCACGGACTGACCGTAGTCGAAATGGCCCCCTACGGAGTCATCGGCGCGGTTACTCCATCGACGCATCCCGTGCCGACGATGGTCAACAACGCCATTTGCATTGTCGCCGCGGGCAACTCGGTCGTCTTCAACGTACATCCGGCGGGCAGAAAGGTCTCCATGTTCGCGGTGGGCTTGATTAATCAGGCCATCGTCACGGCTGGCGGCCCGGCCAACTTGGTGACTGCGGTCGAAACGCCGACCATCGAGACGGCCAATGAGTTGTTCAACCACCCGGAGATCCGCCTGCTGCTGGTCACAGGAGGGCCGGGCGTGGCCAAGGCCGCGCTGGGCAGCCCCAAAAAGGCCATCGTCGCTGGCCCGGGCAATCCGCCGGTGGTCGTCGATGAAACGGCTGATTTGGCCAAGGCCGCGCGCGACATCATCGACGGGGGGGGCTTCGACAACAACATTCTCTGCATCGGCGAAAAGCAGGTCTTTGCCGTCGCGTCCATTGCCGACGAGCTCAAGCGCCTGATGGTCCAGTACAATGCCTATGAGCTCGATGCGCGGCAGATCGAGGCGCTTGCGCAGGTGGCTTTTGTCGATGGGACGGACGGACATCTCGTAGCCAACCGCGAGCTCGTGGGGCGTGACGCAGCCGTGTTGGGCGAGCGCATTGGCCTGCGGCTCGACTCGTCGCTGCGCATGCTCATTGGCGAGACCGACGCCAACCACGTTTTCGTGTGCGAGGAGCAGATGATGCCCTTTTTGCCGATCGTGCGCGTGCCCAACGTCGATCAAGCCATCCGCGAGGCCGTCATCTCCGAGCACGGGTACGGGCACACGGCCGTGATCCATTCGCGCAATATCGAAAACATGCACAACATGGCCTGCGCCGTGGATACCACCATTTTCGTCAAGAACGGTCCTTCCTACGCCGGGGTTGGCTTGGGCGGCGAGGGCTTTGGGACGTACTCCATTGCCGGGCCTACGGGCGAGGGGCTGACGTCGCCGCGCACCTTTACCCGCCAGCGCCGCTGCGCTCTCGTCGATTACTTCCGCATCACCTGATGCTCCTCGGTCAAGTCAAAGGGCACCTAATTTCCACGGCCAAGGTCCCGAGCCTGCACGGCAAGAAGCTGTTAGTCGTCGAAATCGCGTCGGTGCGCGAGCACGGTTTGGTGCTGACCGGGCGGGATATGGTTTGCATTGACGCGGTGCAAGCGGGCAAGGGCGAGTTGGTGATTTTGGTGCAGGGCAGCTCGTCGCGGATCGCCCCGAACTTGGGCGATGTGCCAACCGACGCGGTAATCGTCGGGATCGTCGATTCGCTACAGGCGATGGGCAAGGACTTCGACTGTCGGCAACTGAGCCGCGAAGGATAAGAGATGAACGTTGCACCAGCGGCTGGATTGGACCGCAAGCAGATTGAGGCGCTGGTGCGCCGGGTGGTGTACGATCATTTGCCCGATGCTCAGCTAGAGCAGGCACCTCCAGCCCCGAGGCTGGTCGTCAATATGTCCGCCCGCCACGTCCACCTCAATCGAGAGGCGCTGACCGCGCTGTTCGGCGCGGGTGCCGAGCTGACCGTACAGAAGGCCCTGTATCAGGGGGGTGCTTTCGCCGCCGAGCAGACAGTGTCGGTTTTCGGACCGCGCAAGCAGGTGATTCCCAATGTGCGAATCCTCGGCCCATTGCGTGATTACAACCAGGTAGAGTTGGCCTTTACGGACGCCCGCTATTTGGGCATTGACGCGCCGGTGCGGCTCAGCGGCAACATCGAGGGTACACCGGGCTGCTACCTGGTGGGGCCGGCCGGGGGGCTGGAGTTGGATCACGGGGTGATTCGGGCTGCCCGCCACGTGCATTTGAACCCGGAAGAGGCCGCGTACTACGGGGTCGGCCCGGGGGACTTGCTGCGGCTGGTAGTAGAAGGCGATCAGGGCGGGGTGCTGGAAGGGCTGATCTGCCGAGTCAGCGAGAGGGAGCGCCTAGAAGTTCACATCGACACGGACGAGGGCAATGCGATTGATTTGGTACACGCCCGCAAGGTATATTTGGAGCTTTGAAAGCAAAAATCCGCACAATTACTTCAGGAGGTAAGGGATGTCGGATGCAATAGGCATGGTAGAAACCGTGGGGTTGGTCGGGGTGGTCGAGGCCGGCGACGCCATGGCCAAGGCCGCTAGCGTCCAGCTTTTGGGCTGGGATCGAGTTGGCTCCGGCTTGGTGACTGTATTTTGCTCAGGGGATGTTGCGGCCGTCAAGTCGGCCGTGGATGCTGGATCGGCCGCGGCGGCCAAGGTTGGGGAGGTACATTCGGTACACGTGATTCCCCGACCGCACAGCGAGTTGACGACCGTCGTACCCGAGCGCGGCGACAGCGGCGACAGCGATGACCGCGTCCGCGCCTTGGGTCTGATTGAGACGAAGGGGTCCATCGGCGTGATCGAAGCGGCCGACGCCATGAGCAAGGCCGCGGATGTGGAGATCGTCAAGCTGCAGGACATCGGCGGCGGGTACATCACCGTCATCGTCAGTGGCGACGTTGGCTCGGTGCAAGCTGCGGTCAGCGCCGGTGCCGAGGCGGCCGAGCGCGTGGGCGAGCTCGTGTCGCAACACGTGATTCCCCGTCCCCACGACGATCTCATCGCGCTGTATTTGTAGAGGAGAGAAATGATGAAAGCATTGGGTATGGTTGAGACCCGAGGTTTGGTCTGCGTCGTCGAAGCCCTCGACGCCATGTTGAAGACCGCGGACGTGAGCTATGCGGGCCAAAAGCGCGTGGGCAGTGGCCTAGTCGCCGTGCTGGTCGAAGGCGACGTAGCGGCGGTCAAAGCGGCCGTAGATGCGGGGGCGCAAGCGGCCCAGCGCATTGGCGAACTGCGCAGCGTCCACGTGATTCCCCGCCCGACTGAGGGACTGACAGATCAGCTTGGTTAGCTAGGTGGCCAAGGCTTTGCACATCGACGCCCCGGTAGTAACCGGCGATTTGCTCGGGCGCGAGCACAAGGGCGAGCGGACGCTCAGCGTGGCTCCCAGCGCCATCTTGACGCCGACGGCTTGGGACTACATTCGCCAGCACCGATTGCAGCTAAGTCGCGGCGAGGTTGTTGCAACTGACGAGGGCGTTGCGGACGCGGGTCGGTGTGAGCATCCCGACCGGGCCTGCGGCTGCGAGCACGAGGAATTTGGTTCGGGGTACGTCGAGCCGGCTAGCTGCGGCGATTGCGCCGTCCACGAGCGCAAGAAGGAGGGCGATCCCGCGGCGAGTTGCGAGGGTTGCAATCGCTACAAGACGCTTTTGCAACAAATCGAAAAGGGCCAAGCCTCCGATCCAGAAGCCCTAATTGAGCAAATCACCGAGCTAGTAATTCACCGGCTGGCGGACTAAGCTATGGCGGGCGACCCGGCAGTCGGCATGATCGAGGTACAGGGCGTGGCCGCTGCTATTGTGGGTGCGGATGCGGCCTGCAAGGCCGCGGACGTGAAGCTCGCAGGCTGGTCGTCCATCGGCGGTTATACTACGGCCTTTTTTACCGGATCGATCAGCGATGTAGCCGCCGCGCTGCAAAGCGGCAAAGAAGCGGCCCGCGGGGTAATAGAACACGTGGTGGCCGCGCCCCTACTCCAACCCGCTGCCGCTTGCCACCAATTCGTCGATTTTCCGGTCCGGTCTGACAGCAATTTTCCCGCCGGTTCCCTAGGATTGGTCGAGACGCGCGGCTATGGGGCTCACATTCACATCAACGATCAGATGGTCAAGACGGCTGCCGTCGAGGTAGTCAACGTGCTGACGGTCCACGACCGCGTGGTGTGTTCGCTGGTCTTGGGGGAGGTAGGGGCCGTCAACGAAGCCATAGCCGTCGCGCAAAAGTTGCTCGCGGACAGTGAGCACTTGTTGGGCACGGCACTGATCCCGCAGCCGCGGCCCGAGGTCTTGGCTGCATACGCCGCGCCGATGGGAGGTGGTGGTGTCTAGCGGAGCGATCGGCATACTGGAGACGCGCGGCATGGCGTCGCTAATGGCTGCCACCGACGCCATGCTCAAGGCCGCTGAGGTGCAACTCTGCGGCCGGCACGGCATTGGCTCGGGTTGGCTCACCGCGGTAATCGCCGGTCAAGTGGCCGATGTGGAGGCGGCCATTCGCGTCGGTGAGGTCGAGGCGAACCGCACCGGCGAACTGATTGGCGCGCAAGTGGTGCCGCGACCGGATGCGCGCGCCACAGACGCCATGCCCCACGCAACCGGCCTTGGTGCCGAACAAGTTCAGCCGTGGGCAATAGGCTTATTGGAGACGCAGGGCTTGACGCCGCTAGTGGCTGGTGCCGACGCCATGCTCAA
>JAJEEZ010000626.1:0-5410 GCA_022820705.1 Candidatus Latescibacterota bacterium
CCGATTCAGCGGCTGCCTGTTCGTCCTGTTCGACTGGTTCAGCTGCTTCTGGCTCAACCGGTTCAGCCGGTTGGACTGGCGCGGCCGCCGCTTTCTTGCGCCGCCGCTTGGGCTTGTCGCCTGTGAGGGCGTCTTCGCGCACCCGGCCCTCCCAGCCCTGCCAGCGGGCCAATATCCCTTGGGTGCGGAAGAGGTCGGCGACGGTCTCGGTCATCTGCGCGCCTTTGTTGAGCCACTCGATGGCGCGCTCTTCGTCGATTTTGACGCTGGCGTGCATGGGGTCGTAGAGGCCCACCTCTGCGAGGGAGCGGCCGTTGCGGGCGACGCTGACGTGAGCAGCGACGATTCGGTAGTAAGGCTGTTTGCGTTTGCCTATTCTCTTAAGGCGAAGTTTGACCAATGCTATTCTCCTTGGCGAAGGATGCCTAGCCCACGAGGGGCATTCTCATTTTCAAGCGGCCGCCTTTGGCGCGGCTCATCTGCCTGAGCATTTTCTGCATCATGTGAAATTGTTTGACTAGTTGATTCACCTCTTGGACGCTGGTGCCGCTACCACGGGCGATGCGCTTGCGGCGGCTGCCGTTGAGAATTTTGGGTTGGACTCGCTCTTGGCGGGTCATGGAATTGATGATGGCCTCGACTTGGGTGAACGCGCTATCGTCGAGCTGCATGTTCTTAGCAGCTTTACCACCTCCGGGAATCATGCCCATGAGCTGGTCGAGCGGCCCCATGCGGCGCACTGCTTGCAACTGCGAGAGAAAATCCTCAAAGGTGAAGGAGGCCCGGCGAAACTTTTCTTCTAGCTCTTTGGCTCTGTCGCGCTCCATGGCTTGCTCGGCCTTTTCCACTAGCGAGACAATGTCGCCCATGCCGAGGATGCGCGAGGCCATGCGGTCGGGGTGAAAGGACTCTAGGTCTTCGATTTTCTCGCCGGTGCCGACGAATTTGATCGGCCGGCCGGTGACGGAGCGAATCGACAGTGCAGCTCCACCGCGGGCATCGCTGTCGAGCTTGGTCAGGGCGCAGCCGGTAAACGCGAGGCGCAGGTTAAAACGGGCAGCGGTTTCCACGGCGTCTTGGCCCAGCATGCTGTCGGCGACAAAGAGAATCTCGTGCGGCTCGACGGCCTGCTGGATGCGGTCCAGCTCGTCCATCATCTCTTCGTCGATACTCAGGCGGCCCGCCGTGTCTATGAGTGCGATGCTGCGGTGAGTCTGGCGGGCTTGGTCGATCCCGCGACGACAGATGGCGACTGGATCGACACCTGCAGGTTGGCTGAAAACGGGCACGTCGATAGAGGTCCCCAGCGATTGGAGCTGGTCCACGGCGGCCGGGCGATACACGTCGGCGGCGATCAATAGCGGCGGCCGGCCTCTTTCCTTGAACTGACGGGCTAGCTTGGCAGCCATAGTCGTCTTGCCACAGCCTTGCAGGCCGACGAGCATGACGACGGTGGGAGGGTGCTCGGCGAGATTGAGCGGGCTGTTGTTGCCCCCTAGCAGAGAGATGAGCTCGCTGTGGACGATTTTGACTAGCTGCTGGCCCGGGGTCAGGCTCTTGAGGACGTCTTGGCCGAGGGCCTGCTCTTTGACCCGCTGAATAAAGTCCTTGGCGACCTTGAAGTTGACGTCGGCTTCGAGCAGAGAGCGGCGAATTTGGCGCAGGGTATCGTCGATGTTGCGCTCGGTAATGCGCCCCTGTCCGCGGAGCGAGCGGAATAGGTCGTCAAAGCGTTCGCTGAGTCGGTCAAACATGGGCCGATGCGTCGAGTGGTAGAATGCGACAAAGAAGCTAAAATATAAATTTAATATATAGATATAGCAACAGAGGCAGGTCAGCCGCGCAGGTCGGCGATAACGCGGGCTGGGTCAGGGGAGTTGAAGACGGCTGAGCCGGCCACTAGGCACTGGGCACCGGCACGGCGGCAGTCGGCTGCGTTGCCGGGATGGACCCCGCAGTCAATGCCGACGGGTATGTCTAGTCCACGGCGCTCGATTTCCGCGCACAGGTCGCGGATTTTGTCGAGGGCTGCGGGCTGAAAGGCTTGGCCGCCAAATCCCGGCTCCACGGACATGACTAAGACCGAGTCGAGTTCGTCGAGATAGGGGTAGAGGGCAGAGACGGGCGTTTTGGGGTTGACCGCGAGTCCGCACTGGAGACCGTGTTGGCGGATGGCGTCGAGTACGGCCTGGGTGGATTCGAGCTCCACATGGACCACGAGCGAGTCGGCACCCGCCTCTTTGAAGGGGCCGATAAAGGGCAAGGGGTCTTGCAACATCAGGTGCGTGTTGAGTTCGAGGCGGGTGGTTTGGCGCACGGCCGCGACGACTGGCAGCCCAAAGCTGATGTTGGGGACGAAGTGTCCGTCCATTACGTCGAGATGGAGAAAATCAGCCCCGCCGCGCTCGACGCGGTCGATGTCCTCGGCTAGGCGGGCAAAGTCAGCGGCCAAGAGGGAAGGGCCGATGCGCGTGGCGTTCATGGTTCCTCCCAATTGTCAAAGGCATCTGGCTTGGGGGGTGGTGCCGCGGCGCTGACGACGAGGTCGATGCGGCTGTGGCGCGGGATGCGCTGTTCGCCCGTAGGATCTTGGGCTAGGACGGTACCGACGCGTTTTTGCTCGTCGATGCGTTTGGCGATGTGGCCGATGCGCAATTCGTATTTGCGCAGGGTGTCCTCCACGGCTCTAATGGACAGGCCGATTAGATTCGGGACGCGTTTAAGGGCAGTGGGTGGGCCGTTGCTGACTTGGAGGTCAACCGCACTGTCGCGAGCGAGCTGAGCACCGGGGGGAGGCGACTGCCCGACGATAGCGCCCTCGGGGAGGGTATCTGAAGAGCGGTAGAGGATTTGGCCGATCTTGAGCTGGTTTTCCTCTAGTTGCAAACGCGCCTCGCGCAGGCTAACGCGGCGCACGTCGGGAACCTCGTAATCGCGCGGCCCTTTGCTCACGGTTAAGACGATGCGCCGTCCTTCTTTGACCAATTGGCCGTCACTGGGGTCTTGATCGACGACCGCGTCGGCGGGAACGGTTTCGTGGTGTAGGGAATCGCCGATGGTCCCCTTCAGTCCTGCTTCTTCGAGTCGGGCCGATGCCTCGGACGCGGAAAGGCCCTGGAGGTTGGGAACTTGGACGCTGGATGTGTCAACTAGGTACGGCATGATGACCGCGTCGAGTAGGAAGAGGGCGATGATACCAGAGAGGAATGCACCCGCCGCGAGCAGGCCCAAGTGGCGGAGGATGTTTTTCACAATACGGCCTTGCGGATGCGCGCGGCAAAACTGCCGTCGCCGGCGTGTCGGCCCGGTATGGTCAGGACGTAGCGGCCGGCCCAGGGCTGGGTGGGGAAGTGAGCATCGGCGCGCTCTAGCTGCGCGGTCGGGGTTTGCTTTAAGAAGCGCTCGACAATGGCCTCGTTTTCCTCCTTTTCCAAGCTACAGGTGCTATACACTAAGACGCCGCCGGGACGCAGGTGCTCGTAAGCACGCTGGATGAGTACCTGTTGCCGCGCGGTCAATGTTGCCAATTCAGTGGGCTTGCGACGCCAGCGAGCGTCTGGTCGCCGTGCGAGTACGCCAGTGGCGCTACAGGGCACATCGACGAGAACGCGGTCGAAGGCAGCGCATCCAGGGGTTGTACCGTCGCGGGCCACGGGGCGGATGGCCCGCAGGCGTAGGCGTCGGGCGTTTTCGCGCACCCGCTTCAGGCGCGGCAGCGAAATGTCGGCCGCTACGACCCAGCCGCAGTCGGCCATAGCGATGGCCGCTTGCACGGCCTTGCCGCCGGGTGCGCTACACAAATCGAGCAGGCGTTCGCCCGGCTGGGGGTCGAGTAGGGCCACGGCCAAGCTGGCGTTGGGGTCTTGGACTTGAAACTGTCCCTGCTGATATGCACGTGAGGTAAAGAGGGCCGCGCCGTTTGCCGCTCGATAAAAGCCCGGCCTCGCCTCGACTGGGGCTAGGTCGAGTTCGGCGACGGTTTCGCGGCTGGCCCGCAGTGGATTGAGGTAGATGTTGAGCGGGGCAGGCTGGTTGTTGGCCGCAAGCAAATGTTCGGCGATTTCGCGGCCCCAGCGGCTGACCCAGCGCTCGATCAACCATTCGGGGTGGGAGTGATACACTGCTAGGTAATGCGTCGGGGTCTGCTGCTGATCGGGGTAGCGAACCTGCGCGCGTTGCCGCAGCAAGTTGCGGAGCACGGCATTGACCAGCGAAGCGATGCCTTGGTGCGTCAAGTGCTTGGCTAGCTCTACTGAGGTATGGACGGCTGCGGACTGGGGCACGCGGTCGAGCCAGAAGAGTTGATAGGTGCCGAGGCGCAGGATGTGGCGAGCCCAAGGCGAGAGTTGGGCGACCGGACGCGCACAACAGGTGGCGATGATCCAATCGAGCCGCTTCTGCCACCGCACCACACCGAGGACTAGCTGGCGGGCAAAGCGCGCGTCGCGGTTGGTCGGCAAGCGCGCGTCGAGAGCTTGCAGCAGTTCGTCGAAAGGTCGGGCTTGCTGTTCTAGGTCGCGGAGGAGGTGTGCCGCCGCAAGGCGGGCTGAGTCGGGAGAACGCACGGCTCAGCGCAAGAGGAGCATGGCGCGGTGTAGCTCGGCCGAATCCGTCCGCAGGCGGTAGATGTAGAGGCCGCTGGCCGCGGGTGCGCCGGTGGCCGACTGGCTATCCCAGTGAACCACGTGTTGCCCTGGGGATGTGCTCGCCGCAAAAGGCGTGGCCACCTTTTGCCCCATTAGGTTGAAGATGTCGATTTGGGCAAATTGAGCTCCTCCCTCGGGGATGGCGAAGGGGATAGTGGTGCCGGCGTTAAAGGGATTGGGGTAGTTTTGCGCGAGGATGGGGTCGCGCGGCTGCGCGAAGCCGGACGGCTCTGAGATGGACGTGGCAACGTCCCCCCATACTACTTGGCTTTCAGCGCACGAGCCGTCGGCGCAGGTATTGAAAACGAGCGTGGTTGCCTGTTCGGCGTCGAGGAGCAGATAGGTCTGGCCGCGCTCGTCGCTAGTGGTCGTTATTTGCTGAGTTGCGCCGGCCGGGATGGGGATGGCCTCGTCGTTGACGAGCGCGTAGGCCGGTGCTGCTCCGGGATTGGTAATGTCCCACGTAAAAGACGCGCCAGTGCGGAAGTGTCCAGCTTGCAAGAGGCGGGCAGACACGAGGATTTCGCCGACGCTGCTGTCGGCTACGCTGCCGGTGCCGGCGGCAGAAAACGAGGGGTTTTGCCCGACCGAGCGAAAGAAGATTCCGTCCGGCAAAGCCTGCCCCTCGGCGTCGCAGTAATTGCGCAAGAACGCGACTTGGGGGCGGATGTCGTCGCGCTCGTTAAAGGAAGGCCCGAGCGACACCACGTCGAGGTAGATGTCTATGGGGGTGGTAGGGCTGATGGAGTCGGCCAAGGTGAAAG
>JAJEEZ010000108.1:0-2895 GCA_022820705.1 Candidatus Latescibacterota bacterium
GGACGCAACAAGACGATCTCGCTGATTAACATCATCGGCCTGTCCGTGGCCTTTGCCGTGGCGATCCTGTGTCTGCTGTTCGTACGCCACGAGACCTCTTTTGACACTTGGCACGAAAAAGGAGACCGGATCTTCGCTATCTATCTTGACCTTCCACGATGAGAGGTTACAGTCTGCGCGAGGACGTGCGTGCTAAAGAGTGCTGTCGCCATTGCGATCTCCTGCATGGGGCTTTTGGGCTTGGTCGCCCTAGCGGCGGTGCGGCGCACCAAGGAAATTGGCATCCGCAAGGTGTTAGGCGCTACCACCGGCAGCGTACTGCTGTTGATGTCGCGCGAATTCGGCTGGCTGGTGGTGGCCAACGTCATTGCTTGGCCTGTGGCTTATTTCGCGTTGAATCGCTGGCTCGCGTTCTACGCCTATCGCATTGACATTGGCGTAGGTTGGTTTGTGGTAGCAGGCGTGGGCGTTCTCGTCGTTGCGCTGGCTACCGTCAGCAGCCAGACCTGGCTGGCGGCGCGGACCAATCCGGCGGATGCGTTGAGGTATGAGTAAATGCGCGCTGCTTGGGTGAGTGTTGCGTACCACGCCATCAGGACGAGGTGGAAGCGCTGCGTTTCCAAAATGTGATCGTCCTTTCGGTGTTTTCAAACAGCCTCTGAAAAAAAGTGTCTGGGCCTTTTTAATTTTGCTTCCTCTGGCCGTCTTTACTTGCAGACAGGTTGAGATGCGTCATCGGTTTGAATACCTATGGACGAATTCCATTCCAAAAATTTCGTCGAGCGCTGCCTAGCGGGCAACGCGCAAGCCTTTGAGCCGCTCGTCCGGCACTACCAGAATGCGGCCTTTGCCACGGCCCTGCGCTACGTGCGCTCGCGAGTCGATGCTCAGGACATTGTGCAGGACGCCTTTGTTGCGGCGTATTGCCGCTTGGGGCAACTGCGCGATAGGGGGCACTTCGGGAGATGGTTGCTGCACATCGTCGCCAATCGCTGCAAAGACTGGCTGCGCGACCGCAAGCGGACACAGCCGTTGGATTCGGCGGGGACGGCTCTGGAGAATGCGGCGGCGGTAGAACACGCGGACCAGATGCGGCGGCTGGATTTGCAGGAGGCCATCGATCAGCTCCCCGACCACTACCGCTCGGCCTTGATGATGTACTACCTGAGTGGGCTCTCCTACCGAGAAATCGCCGAGTTGATGGAAGTCCCCTTGAGTACGGTGTGCGGCCGACTGCAACAAGGGCGCATCCGCCTGCACAAGCTATTGGACGAACCCGACCACGAGGAGATTGCCATGAAAACAATCGACGTGACCAAACCGGTCCAAGAGGTGGTGTGCCAGATCGCCACCCAACAGGTGCGGGAGACGATTCCGCTAGAGGACGCCGAACACATCGTCTTCTACTGCGCCCTCGATGTGGATCTCGAAATCCGCCAAGCCGAGGGCGAAGACGCCGTGCTCGAAGGGACGCTCAGCGCAATCGGGTTGACGCCGGAAAACGCCCGCGAGAGCGTCGAAGGGATCGAGATCGAGGCCGATCAGGTGGACAATTTTCTTGCCAGCGGGCCGCACGAGGGCGAGGTGTTTATGAGAACCCACGAGCGGAACGGCCAAGTCAAGGCTGTGTCGCAGGGCAGCAGACAATTGTGGCGAGCTTGGCGAGCCTGCGTGGAGGGAGGCACCTATCCGTGGGGCGTGACAAACGGCGTTACGACGACGGATGTCTTTTCCCAGATGCAGGTATATGCCGGCAGTGTGCCGGCTGCTATGCACACAGGGTTGGGACGGGCCACGCGGATAACGATCTATCGCAAAAAGCTCGAAGACATAATCCTACCCTCTGCGGCTCTTACGGCGGAAGTCCAAGCGGTCTTTCGCCCCAACAGATCGACGTCCGAAAGTGTCCACGGACCGGTGGGCTCCGCCAGCTTGGTGTTGTTAGTGCCCAAGGGCAAGCGCGTGACCGTCATCAAAGGGAAGCAGGTTCGCGCCTACGATTTGCAGGGCTCAATCAGTTTTATCGAATTGACCTGCGGGGAGGTGGCCGACATTGAGGGCGATGTGGAACTCTTCGATAGTGCGCTGGAGACCGCGCGCAATATCCGCGGCAAACTCTACCAGCGCTACTACCGATACCTCGGCATGAGGATGGACGGCTACAAGGCTCGCCGCCTAGAGGCCGAAGATTGTCATCTGGAGGATATTCGCGGCGGCGTGGATATTGCCGTGAGCAATGTGCAGCTCAAGGCCGCGCGGCTGGGGGGCCGAGTGCGGATCTACAACCGCTTTGGCCAAACGCAGTTACATCAGGATCAACTCGCCGCAGACAGCCGCATCGAATTGGAATCGTGCGCGGGCGACATTCACCTCTCGCTCAAAGAGGCGCTGCTCGACGAGATTTTGCTGGACAAGGTGCGTCTGTCTGCGTTCACGCTGTGCGGCCAGATCCATGCTTTTGCGGGTAGGGATGAGAACAAGCCACTCATCGTAGCCAGCAGCTTTGAGATGCTGCTGCTGTCGAACGCACCTAGCCGCGCGGAGATTCTCGCGGCAGATTTTATGCTCAAAAGCGAGGTGGGTGCGGTCATTATCGAGAAGGCGGAATAGGGAGCAGGTTAGAAGCGGTTGCACCACTCTTTTGCTGAAGGAGGTTCAAGATGCTGCGCAATTACGTCGTAATCGCACTGCGGAACCTAATGCGCGACAAAGTGGTGACGAGTATCAACATCGTGGGCTTGTCCGTCGCCATCGCAGTCAGCGCCATCCTCGGCATTGGCGTGCATGGCATGCTGACCGCGGATTGGAACCTCCGCGAGGATGACCGCCTCTTCCGCGTGGTGACGCGCGAGATTCAAGCCTCGGGTCACGTCTATCACATTGCGTACCAGCGCG